>JAUILB010000126.1 GCA_030432815.1 Alphaproteobacteria bacterium
GCTATCGGTGCGCTGATTTATTCTGATCCCGAAGATGACGGTTATAGTCAGGGTGATATTTACCCAAAGGGGGCTTGGAAACATCCAACCGGTGCACAGCGCGGTTCAATAATGGATCTGCCAACACGGCCTGGTGATCCTTTAACACCTTATGTTGGGGCGACCGAGGATGCGGAAAGAATAGACCTTGATGATGTTGAAATTTTTGTTGGTATTCCAACTCTTCCGATTTCATATTCAGATGCCCAGCCCATACTTGAAGCGTTGGAGGGCCCCGTGGCACCTGAACGTTGGTGGGGGGCTCTTCCTATTACTTATCATATGGGCCCGGGACCGGCAAAACTACATCTGAAACTCGAATTTAACTGGGATATAGTGCCGACTTACAACGTAATTGCAAAAATGGAGGGCTCGGAATTTCCTGATCAATGGGTTATTCGTGGTAATCATCATGATGCATGGGTTCATGGGGCGGCTGATCCTATTTCCGGTATGGTTGTGGAAATGGAAGAAGCACGAATCCTTGCTGAATATGCGGCAGAAACAGGCTGGCGCCCTAAAAGAACAATCGTATTTGCAGCATGGGGATCTGAAGAACAAGGACTTATAGGATCTGTTGAATGGGTTGAAGATAATGCTGACGAACTTAGAGAAAAAGCCGTCGCCTATATTAATACAGATGGTAATGGTGCCGGTTTTCTTGGGGCTGGTGGTTCACATACCCTGGAAACATTTTTTGATCAGGTGGCACACGTTGTTACAGACCCAATTCAGGGAATGTCTTCAGCGGACCGTGTACGTTCCCGAAACCTCATGTCCGGTAATCCTGAGACACGCAGCCGTGCAGAAAAATCAAGCCACTATTATTTAAGTGCGCTGGGTTCCGGTTCTGACTATTCAGGATTTTTCCAACATCTGGGTGTTGCATCCATGAATATTGGCTACGGCGGTGAATATGGTGGCGGATCGTACCACACCAATTATGACAGTTATCATTACTATACCAAGTTTCGTGATCCGGGCCTTCATTATACGAAAGCACTTGGTTCTGTAACGGGACGTGTGGCTACACGACTTGCCAATGCGGATGTGCTGCCGTTTCAGTTTGGAAATTTTGCGCGGACTGTATCGGAATATGCGGATGAAATGGTTGCTGCCATGGAAAAAACCCGTAGCGATGTTGAACGCCATAATATGCTGGTACGGGAAGGGCACTACAAGGCTGCGGCAAATATCCGTGAACCTTTTCAGGAGCCAACTGTGCGTGAAGAGGTACCCTATATCAACCTTTCACCCATGCAGAATTCGGTGGACCGCCTCAAATCATCAGCAGCTGCGTTTGATGCTGCATACAAGGCAATGGCTGATGCCGGTTACAATCTTTCAACAAATGATGTGGATACACTTGATAAACTTATGTATCAGATTGAATCCAAACTCATTCGTCCTGAAGGTCTTCCGCGTCGACCATGGTACCGCCATCATATTTATGCCCCTGGATATTACACGGGTTATGGTGTTAAAACGCTTCCGGGTGTGCGTGAAGGTATTGAGGAATATAAATGGGAAGAAACTCAGGAACAAATGGCAAAGCTTGCTGAAGTCTTGAATGCTTATTGTGATCAGCTTGATCAGGCAACAGCCATGATGCAATAATTTACAATTATTCTATAACTTGATGAGCCGGGCTACTAGTAGTCCGGCTTATTATTTGTTCTCCAATATATTTTGCAGATAAAGCATGTTTTTGGAACATTTTTCAATAAAGCGTTCTTCAGGAAAATGATCCAGGTTCAGACCAATGTTTCCAAGCCCAATCATCATATATTTTTCAATATCCTCAATAGTTCCACCAATTATATCACAATATTCAGAAAATTCCTTCAAGGCCCTGGCCTTTGAAGCGTTTACGGATATACAGAATTGCACAAGGTCAGATGCCGGCCCGCCGTTAATAAAGGCTGTACCCCAGTCAATAACATAAAAACCATAAGGGTTTTCAATATTACGGGTGCGTTTATTTTCGATTAGTATATTTCCAAGCCAGAAATCAGAATGCTGAAGTGTTGTTATTGGCCGCCATTCCTTTTGATCCAGTTTTTCGAGTGCATTGACGGCTTTTTTTCGCACCGATTCAGATTGTCGCGGATTATCGGCCAGTAGACGGAGTGGAGCACGTATGAGAACATCAATTTCTGTATCGGTGAATTTGTTTTTAACTGTATTTACAGCAACATCCTTCAACCATCTGAATACGTCATTTGCGATAACTCTTTTTTGAAATGCCTTTAATATTTTTCCGCTGCTGATCGGCTTATGTTTAGGCCATATGGCGTAGCTCAACCCCTTAAAAGAGCCTGATGAAACAGGTTCAAGTACGACGCTTCTGCACTTTGGTGATAATTGGTCAACTATTCCTTTGATGACGCTAACAGAATTACTGATAAAATCCGGGTACCGTTCATTGGATATCATAAGAACGGCATCATTTTCAGGTGCTTTCCCGGGTAAATTATATTTATATGTTGAATCATTAATGATGATCGATGTTTTGGCATCCAACGGTATTACATCATTAATATTATAAATTTCCTTTTGCAGGATATTTATATGCTCAAGGAATTCTTTTAACGTATCCGGTTTCATTATTTACAATGAACCTCAAGAGTTTTTTCAACCCATTTCGCCCTATTTTCATGCATGGCGTCAATGGTAAAATTTTTAGCCTGTAAGGCGAGTTTATTTAATAATTTACCGTAATCGTTAATGGCGGAAATATTCAATATTGTTTCTGCAAGTGAATTTGCATCACCTTTTGAAAAATATATTTCATCTTCTAATCGGAGCGCTTTAAACGGGTTGCTGTCCGGACAAACAGGGATTAAACCTTGTGAGATCGCATCAAAAATAAGCCTGGGCTGTTCATCATTTAAATTGGTCAGAAGCATCAAATCATATTCACGGATGGTATTAAAAAATTCATCCGGGTATGACCGTGTACCACCAAATGTGATCATATGATCCAGTCCCAATTTTTTTGACTGTTTTTGAAGTCTCTCCAATTCTTCACCTTCCCCAAGAATAAGAAGTTCATGTGCACTTTCTTCTGATTGATCCTTTATTCTGGCCAGTGCATCAAGAGCCAGATGAACCCCTTTCATAGGCTCAAGTCTGGTAGCGATGCATAATTTAAGTCTTTGATGTTTTGTTATTTGAGCTGCTTTTCGCTCAATTTCGGACTTGGGTAAAATATCTTCCTGTCTAATCCAGCTTGCTGTTCCGACATAAACATTTGGTTGCTTGCGGTTTACCAGTTCACGTAAACCTTCACCAACGACAAAACAACCATCAGTATTTTTGGTAAAATAGGCAATTGCAATATTAAGTCCGACATAAGAAATAATGGATTTAATAAATCTTAAAACACCTTTGCTTCTTGCATTAAGCAATAATGTTTTTGCACGATTACTGGAAAGTGCGGAAATTATACAGATATTGTTTTTACGTGCAGCTTTTAGAAAATTAAATTCGGTTTTTGAATACCAAACTGGCTTGTTGACCGCAATTTGAATAACGTCATGCTGTTTTGCCAAATTAGTATAATCAGATGGAGATTTTAAATCGTGTTCTGCATAAATGTTTATTGATTTTGGTAACGGTGCCAGATTTTTTTCACTATTTCCTTCGCTTTCCGCTATTGGGCATACCAGAGAAAGGCTTTCCACATAGTCAACCTGTTTTTCCAAATCCCTTACCCAAAGGTCAAGCGTATGATACTCACCCGCAGTATTATAAACAGTTATTGAGCTTACGATTAGCAGTTTATAGGCCAATGATATCACTTTCTTAAATTCAGAATTATTCATCTAAAATTTTTATAGACCAATAATTTAAGACTATCAGATAAAATTGAAGATTTCGTATAGTTTATTTTAAGGCACTTAATTTAAGTGCTTTTTTACATTGCCTAATGTGTAATATTTATTCTGCTAGCAGAACTTCAACACCGGGAAGTTTTTTGCCTTCCATCCATTCAAGAAAAGCACCGCCAGCCGTTGATATATGTGAAAATTTATCAGCCACACCGGCGTGGTTAAGTGCGGCAACAGTATCGCCACCCCCTGCAACAGAAACAAGTGATCCATTTTCAGTTAATTCAGCCGCCTTGACAGCCAGAGCCACAGTTGCAGCATCAAAGGGTTCAATTTCAAAAGCACCCATTGGACCGTTCCAGATCAGTGTCTTGCAATTTTCCAATTCAGCAGCTAGCATTGTTGATGAAATAGGGCCCACATCTAGAATCATTTCATCGGCTTGAACGTCATCAGTTCCTGTTGTGCGATTCTCTGCATTGGCGGCAAATTCTTTTGCAACAACCACATCAGACGGAAGATGGATTTTACAGTCATTCGCAGATGCATTGGCGAGAATAGCTTTTGCTGTCTCAGCAAGATCATGTTCGCATAGTGACGCCCCCACATCTACACCCTGTGCCGCCAGAAACGTGTTTGCCATTCCGCCACCGATGATTAAATGATCAACTTTTTCCACTAGATGGGTAAGAACATCAAGCTTTGTTGACACTTTTGCACCACCAACAAGTGCTGCTACCGGACGTTCGGGTGAACCAAGTGCCGCTTCAAGGGCAATAAGCTCTTTTTCAAGGGCAAGCCCGGCAGCACTGGGCAGAATCTCTGCAACACCAACAGTCGATGAATGTGCACGGTGACAACAGGAAAAGGCATCATTTACAAAATAATCGGCGTTTCTTGCTAGTTCAGCCGAAAAGTCAGGATCATTTTTTGTTTCCTGTTTGTAAAAACGAACATTTTCAAGCAGCAGAACAGCGCCATCTTCCATAGCATCAATGACATCAACGACTGCATCGCCAATACAGTCATTAATATAGGAAACAGGTAATTTTGTTTCATTTGCAAGTGGCTGACCAAGCGGTTCTAAAGACATATCCGGATTACGTTCACCCTGCGGACGTCCGAAATGCGATATAACGATGACACGGGCCCCTTTTTCTGAAAGGGTCTTAATGGTTGGAGTTACCGACTTTATGCGCGTGTTGTCGGTGACAACCCTTGTGCCATCCTCTTCCACTTTCATGGGTACATTAAGGTCAGCGCGAAGCAGGACACGCTTGCCTTTAAGCGTGCCCAAGCTTTCAATATTTCTAAACTTTGTCATTAGCCGACTTCATGAAGTACTTTAGCGGTATCGGACATGCGGTTTGCAAAGCCCCATTCGTTATCATACCAGGTAAGAATTCGAACCAGATTACCATCCATTACAGATGTTTGTGTTGAATCAAAGCTTGAACTGTGCGCATCATGGTTAAGATCAATTGAAACAACAGGTTCGTCGATATAGGCAAGAATACCTTTCAGGCGTCCGTTAGCGGCTTCCTTGATTGCTGCGTTAATTTCGTCTTCCGTCGTATCACGTTTGGCAATGAATGTAAGATCAACCATAGATACATTTGGTGTCGGCACGCGTACTGAGGTGCCGTCCAGTTTTCCGGCTAGTTCGGGAAGGACAAGCCCAACAGCACGCGCCGCGCCGGTTGATGTCGGGATCATGCTTAAAGCACATGCACGGGCACGGCGTGGGTCTTTATGGAGGGTATCAAGAATGCGTTGGTCACCTGTATAGGCATGCACAGTTGTCATAATACCTTTTTCAATGCCAACAGCTTCGTTTAGTACTTGTGCAACGGGTGCAAGGCAGTTTGTCGTACAGGAAGCATTTGAAATAATATTATCCCCTGCTTCAAGTTTATCATGGTTTACACCGTAAACGATTGTTTTGCTAACACCCGATGCCGGTGCAGAAATCAGTACTTTTTTTGCCCCAGCATCAAGATGTGCTGATGCTTTATCCTTATCAGCAAAAATACCTGTACATTCGTAAACAACGTCCACATCCAGAGCCCCCCATGGAAGGTCAGCGGGATTGCGTTCAGCTGATACAGCAATTTTATCATTTCCGATTACTATGTTACTACCATCGACACTAACATCAAACGGGAAAGGACCATGAACGCTGTCACGTTTAAGCAGATAAGCATTCATTTCAACATCACCAAGGTCATTAATGGCGACTACCTTAATGTCATCGCGACCACTTTCGTATATCCCACGAAGGGCGAGACGACCAATGCGACCAAAACCGTTAATTGCGACACGAATTGCCATGATATTTTTCTCCAGTATCTAAATATTTATAATTTTTCTTTTACGGAAGTGATGAGATTTTCCCTCGTCACACCAAAATATTGGTAAAGATCTTTTGCCGGTGCGGATGCACCAAAGCTATCAATTCCGATTTTTATTCCATTGCGTCCTACATATTTTTCCCAGCCATGGGTTGCACCCGCTTCAATTGATGCATAAACAGATGCATTTCCAAGCACGCTATCTTGATAAGCCTTATCCTGTTGGTCAAATTTTTCACAGCAAACCATGGATACGACGCGTGTGGATGTTCCCGCCGCTTCCAGTTCAGCTTGCGCTTCGATTGCGATTTCGACTTCAGAACCAGTAGCGATAATCACCACTTCTGGATTCCCACTGGCTGGGGATATAATATATCCTCCTTTAGCCGAAAGGTTATCATCGGTATGAGTAAGTCTTGCCTGCTTAAGTCCCTGGCGGGTAAGAACAAGTATCGCGGGTGTTTCTTTATCTTCAAGTGCAGCAAGCCAGCATTCCGCAGTTTCAACCGCATCACAGGGGCGGTAAACATTAACATTTGGCATCGCACGAAGAGAGGAAAGGTGCTCTATCGGCTGATGTGTTGGGCCGTCTTCACCAAGACCAATACTATCATGTGACATTACATATATAACACGTTGGTTCATGATGGCACTTAAACGAATGGCAGGACGACAATAGTCAGTAAATACAAGGAATGTACCCCCATATGGCATATATTCGCCGTGAAGTGCCATGCCGTTCATAGCAGCCGCCATGCCAAATTCACGTACTCCATAATACATGTAGCGCCCGGTGAAATCATCTGGCGTAATGGCACTAAGGTCTTTGGTCAGTGTCATGTTGGAACCCGTAAGGTCGGCTGACCCGCCTATGGTTTCTTTCATGATCGGGTTGATTACCTCAAGGGCCATTTGTGATGCAATCCGCGTTGCCGGGCCTACAGGATTTTCCGCAAGGTTCTTTTTATAATCATTTATTGCAGAAGCTAGATTTTCCGGAAGTTCTTTATTGAGGCGACGATTAAAGTCAGCTTTTATATTCTCATCCAGAGAGTCAAACTTGTTTTTCCATGTGGATGAGGCTGCTGCACCACGCGCACCTGCATCACGCCATGCGTTAAGTATATTGTCGGGCACTACAAACGGATCATAAGGCCAGCCTAAAAATTCACGAGCGGCGGCGATTTCTTCTTCACCAAGTGGCGCACCATGTGTAGCCGAAGTCCCCCCCTTATTCGGGGCACCGTAACCAATGGTTGTTTTACAGGCGATAAGCGAAGGCCTGTCATCCTTTTGCGCGGCTTCAATAGCGGCGGCAACAGCATCCATGTCATGGCCGTCTACAGCTTGTGTGTGCCAGTTTGAAGCTTCAAACCGTGCACGCTGATTGTCGGATACGGTCATATCGGTGGTGCCATCAATACAGATGCTATTGTCATCCCACAGTACGATCAATTTGCCCAGTTTAAAATGACCGGCCATGGAGATGGCCTCGTGTGAAATACCTTCCATAAGGCAGCCATCACCAGC
>JAUILB010000001.1 GCA_030432815.1 Alphaproteobacteria bacterium
TAAATATAAAAATCTATTCTATTGCCCATGTGATAGCGTTCAAAAAAGTCATGGAAACTGCAATTGCATTCTCTTATGATCTTTAGATAAAGGGATATTCATTTCATGAATTTATGGTCACTTCGGTAAAAATTTATGCAGAAAAATAAAACAGAAATTAAAACCACTACCTGTTATATGTGTGCATGCAGGTGCGGGATAAATGTTCACCTTAAAGATGGACGTATCAAATATATCGAAGGAAACCCCGATCACCCTGTGAATAAAGGTGTTTTGTGTGCAAAGGGATCAGCAGGGATCATGCAGCATTATTCGCCAGCACGGCTAACTTCACCGCTTAAGAGGGTAGGGCCGCGCGGAAGTGGCGAATTCGAAGAAATTTCGTGGGACGAAGCAATGGATATCGCCACAGAGAAACTCCGCGCGGTACGAAATAAAGATCCCAAACGTCTGGCGTTCTTTACAGGCAGGGATCAAAGTCAGGCATTAACCGGTTGGTTTTCCGCAAAATTCGGCACACATAATTATGCTGCCCACGGCGGGTTCTGCTCAGTTAACATGGCCGCTGCCGGGCTCTATTCTATTGGCGGATCTTTCTGGGAATTTGGTGAACCGGATTGGCATAAAACCAAATATTTTATGATGTTTGGGGTGGCAGAAGATCATGATTCAAACCCAATTAAAAAAGGTATTGGCACGATCAAAAAACGCGCCGGCACAAAATATGTATCCATTAATCCGGTACAATCCGGCTATGCAGCCATAGCCGATGAATGGCTGGGTATTCGGCCCGGGACAGATGGATTATTTGTCGGTGCGCTTATTTCAGAACTTATTAAAGCTGAAAAAATTGATTTTGATTTTCTTGTTAGATACACCAACAGTCCCTGGCTTGTAATTGATAATCAGGGAGAAGCCAATAACGGATTATTTGCCCGTGACGAGGAAGGAAACCCGCTTTGTTTTGATGTTAGCCGGAACGTTGTTACCGCAATGCAAGTCGGAAAATCTAAACCAGCAATGGTTGGGGAATTTGAACTTGTTGATGGTACTAAAGTGATTCCGGCCTTTCAACATATCATACAGGAATTTTTAAGTGAAAAATATGAACTTTCCTATGTGGAAAAAGAGACCGGAATAAAGACTGCTGATATTAAACGCATTGCAGCTGAAATAGCAGAGGTCGCATTCAGTGAAGAAATTACGCTTGATGTTCCGTGGACGGATAGCTATGGCACCAAACATGATAAAATAATAGGACGTCCGGTGTCATTCCATGCCATGCGCGGTATTGCCGCTCATAAGAATGGCTTTGAAACTTGTCGGATGATCCATTTATTGCAAATGTTATTGGGAGCGATTGATGGACCGGGATCATTCCGTTATAAGCCACCGTTTCCGAGGCCGACACCACCACACAAAAAAAATGCCAAAAAATCTGCCGCTCCTGGTGAAGTAGCAGAAGCAGAGCCCCTTGGCTTCCCTGCGGGTCCTGAAGACCTTGCTGTTGATGAAAATGGAGAGCCAACACGTCTGGATAAGGCGTTTTCATGGGAATATCCGCTAGCTATTCACGGTATGATGCATATGTCACTTCATAATGCATGGGCTGGTGATCCCTACAAGGTTGATGTTTTTATGATGTATATGGCCAACATGGCGTGGAATTCATCCATGAATGTTGAAAATGCTCTTAAATATATGACGGATAAAGATCCGGAAACCGGCGAATATAAAATACCTTATATTATTTATTCGGATGCGTTTTATTCGGAAACGGTCCCATATGCGGATTTAATTCTACCGGATACCACATATTTGGAACGCTGGGATGCGATTTCTATGCTGGACCGCCCGATTGGAACCGCCGAAGCAGCAGCGGATTCTATCCGTCAACCAGTGTTGGAACCGGACCGTGATGTCCGTCCGTTTCAGGATGTGGTTCTTGATCTTGGTGTTCGCTTAGGATTGCCGGGTATGGTGGACGACAACGGTGCCCCGCTTTATCCCGGTGGCTACAGTGATTATTTGGTAAATCATGAACGCGCGCCGGGTGTAGGCCCGCTTTCCGGGTGGCGCGGCGAAAATGGTGAAAGTCATGGAAAAGGGGTGCCAAACAAAAACCAGATGCAGAAATACATCGAAAATGGTTGTTACTGGGAATATGAGCTTGAAGAAGCCGAACAGTATAATCGATTTGCCAATCAGGCATATTTGGAAACTGCGACAAAAATGGGCTGGATGGGATCCCCAGAACCCATAGTGCTAAATGTTTATAATGAAATGCTTCAAAAGTTTCATCTTGCCGCAGAAGGCCACGGTGAACATGTACCGCCGGAGCATGCGCGGGAACGAATAAAGACCTATTTTAACCCTGTACCAACATGGTATCCGGTTCAGGAACATGTGGATATTAACAGTGATGAGTTCCCCTTATCGGCACTTACACAGCGCCCAGCCCATATGTATCATTCCTGGGGCAGTCAGAATGCATGGCTGCGTCAGCTCACATCACAAAATTACCTTTATATTCACCCAAAGACAGCAAAAGAAAAAAATATTGATGATCTTGATTGGGTATGGATTGAAAGCCCCCACGGCAAAGTTAAGGTACAGGCTAAATATATGGAAGGCCTTAATGAGGGGACTGTCTGGACATGGAATGCGATAGGTAAACGCCGTGGTGCATGGGCATTGGACGAGAAATCTCCTGAATTTCAGAAAGCGTTTTTACTTAATCATGTGATATCGGAAAATTTAACGGCGGATGATGGATCTGTGCGTTCCAATTCTGACCCGGTCACGGGTCAAGGCGCGTGGTTTGATACCCGTGTCAAGGTTGGACGCGCAGATAACCAGTCTGACGAGACTACATCGCCGCTTATTGAGCCTGTTAAATTCTATGATAAGTACCAACGCCCGGATGTTTTGCAATATGGGTTTAAAAAAAATCGAAGCTTTGACGAGTATGAAAGGTCATTGGGAACAACTGAGGAGAAGGGAACATGACCTGTCTTCCTGATAAAACAGATAAAAAACTGGGCCTGCTGATTGATCTGGATATATGTGTCGGGTGTCATGCCTGCGCAGTTAATTGCAAGGAATGGAATACAAGTGGCATTACCGGACCGATGGAGGATATTAAACCATACGGGGATGATCCCAGTGGTGTTTGGTATAACAGAATTCATAGTTATGAATTTAAAAAACCTGGTGAAGTAGACCGAACCGTTTACTTCCCGAAATCCTGCCTTCACTGCGAAGATGCACCATGTGTAACGGTTTGTCCAACTGGCGCATCTCTTAAACGATCAGAAGACGGTATCGTGCTCGTTAATCCTGATGTGTGTATCGGATGTAAGCTTTGTTCCTGGGCCTGTCCATATGGCGCACGTGAATATGATACCACAGGCGGCGTGATGCAAAAATGTACTTTATGCGTAGATAAAATTTATGATGAAACCATTCCGGAAGAAAGACGAGTGCCGTCCTGCGTATCAACCTGTCCGGCGGGTGCAAGGCATTTTGGTGATTTTGCAGATCCTGAATCCAATGTATCAAAACTGGCGGCTGCAAACGATGCCCGTGATCTGTTTCCTGAAATGGAAACTAAGCCTGTAAATCAGTACTTGCCGCCAAGAAAAAGACAGATACATAAAGAAAAATCGCTTAATCATAAAGTATCAAATGTTAAAGATGCCATGCTACGGTGGGCTAAATTGGATTTTACGGGATAGAGCCATGCATCCAGCACTTTCAGTTATCGTCTTTACAACTTTTTCCGGGATGGGCTACGGGCTTTTCATCTGGATTTGTGGCAATATTTTAATAGGTACGCCGCCTTTCAGGGAAGAAATTATTTTTGGCACTTCCATGTCTTTTATTTTGGTGGCAACGGGTCTTTTATCATCAGTAGCCCATTTGGGGCGTCCGGAGCGGTCTTGGCGGGCGTTTAGCCAGTGGCGTACATCTTGGCTTAGCAGGGAAGGGATTATGTCAATACTTACATTCGGCCCAATCATCTTCATCGGTGGCGAAACATATCTGAACACCGGATTGGACTTTCTTATCATGCCAATGGCATTGCTAGGAATTATAGGAGCTGTAATTACCTTATATACCACTAGCATGATATATGCTTCTCTTAAAGCCATACCCGCATGGCATAATAAATGGGTTATAGCGGGGTTTCAGGTTTATGCCCTTTCAAGTGGTGGCGTTGCTTATATCATGGTTGCCGGGTGGCAGCATTATCAGATTGTTATGGATCTGCTGGTTTTTGCCCTCGCCGTCAAAATCATGACCTGGATATATATTGATAGAAACCGCGGCCAATATAAGCGTGAATCGGCGCTTGGTCTTAGTGATTTTGGAAAAGCAAAGCCTTTTGAGCCGGCCCATAGTCAGAAAAATTATCTTCAGCGTGAAATGGGATATGAGCTTGGATCACTTCGTCGCACCGTTATGCGTTGGCTTGCACTAGGGGGCGGTTTTATTATTCCTGCGGCACTTTTATATGTGGGCTTCCCACTAGCACCTGTGATTGTTGTTATATGTCTTATTGGTATGATGGCTGAACGGTGGTTGTTTTTTGCCGAAGCGGAACATGTGGTGCGTCTTTATTATGATAAAGATGAAATCTAGTCGAAAATGATTAGCATTCTTAACTGGGACTTGATATATAATAACATCACAATAATTTCCGGATGAATATATTATGTTGAAGCCCTTAATAACGAGTGCATTATTGTGTTCAATATCTTTTGCACCGCTAAGTTTGTACGGACAGACAGTACCTGATGATCAGTCTGTTGTTACCTATGATAAAGAGTATTTCATTAAATATGATCCAGTGACATTATTGGACATGCTTCAACGCGTACCTGGTGTTCAGGCAATCCTCGATGCGAACAGTCGTCAGGGTGGTGGCGGAGGCGGAGGTACCGGCCGCGGTGGACAACAGGAACGCGGGTTTGGTTCTGGTGGTGATCAGATCCTCATTAATAACAGGCGCCTTTCGGGTAAGGCAAACAACATTAACAGTACGCTTCAGCGAATTTCTGCATCAACGGTTCAACGGGTAGAAATTATCCGTGGTGCATCAAGCGATATGGATGTGCAAAGTCAGGGCCTGGTAGTGAACGTTATAATGGATGAGGGTGCGTCAACATCCAGCACATTCTGGAAAGTAGGAGGCCGATTGTCTGAGGGGTACTTATTTTCCCCCGATATACTTGTCTCACATAATGGATCCAGGGGTAATCTGGATTATATTTTTGGTGTTGAAGCAAAACAGGGTCAGCATATAGAACACAGGCTGGATGAAATCCTTACGCCGGATTTTGTTAAAACAGGAGATGCTGGTAGAAACACGGATAACGTGAATAAATACCTCAGATTTAATAGTAATCTGACCTATAATGCTGAAAATGGTGATGAATTCAGACTAAATGCCCAATATGAACCAGGAAAATACCGGAAGCGTGAACCACGTTTCACGCAGGATATTGGTGCTGCAAGGGAAAATCAAAATTGGGACGAAGATCAGACCTCCAATAAATGGGAAATCGGGGGTGATTATACAAAAAATATTGATGGTCTGGGTAGTTGGAAAACACTTTTTATTGCCAACCGTGATCGCATTAATAAAACAGCTGTTTATGAAAATATCCTTGATAATGGTGATGTGCCGGTTTTTAAAAACACCGAATATAGGGTAAAAAAGGAAAAAATCGTCCGATCATCCCTAACCGCAGGAATTTTTTCCAACCAGGTGATCGAAGTGGGTGGCGAAGCAGCCATTAATAACTTTGATAAAATATTTACCAACGAAAACTTTGTCACCAATGCTTATGTTATAAGTGTAAATGATGATGTAAAAGTGAAGGAAAACAGATACGAAATATTTGCAAACCATACATATAATGTATCGTCAAAGATGGTTTTACAAAGCTCACTGATTGGAGAATTTTCAAAAATAAGTTCGCTCACTGTTCCATTGGTTGGTGATAATATAGAACGCAGTAAAAAGTTCAGTTTTTTAAAACCGCGCGCGGACTTCAGATATGATTTTAATGACCGTAACCAGCTTCGTGCGACGGTCGAAAAGAAAGTAAGCCAGCTTGATTTTCAGAATTTCGTGGCGACATATGATGCTACAAATGACATTTTAAGACTGGGCAATACAGGGATCGTACCTGAAAAATCCTGGAATTATAGTGTGACTTATGAGCACCGTCTGCCGGATGATGCGGGGGCACTACAGGTTGAATTTTTCTATCGCGATCTGACAGATTATATTGAACTTGTTGATTTCACTGAATTTTTTGATGCAAATGGAACTCCTATAGCGCAAGCTGATATTGATCCGATTTCCAAATCGGGGAATATCCCTTCCGCAAGGTCATTCGGCATAAAGACTACGGGTAGTCTGCGGCTTGGATTTGTAGGTCTGCCTGAAGCCGTCTTCAGTATTGATTATACATGGGATGACATGGACGTGATTGATCAGTTTAGTGGTGTTCACAGGCCCTTTAAATGGAAATCCGAACATGAATTCACGTTTAATTTCAGGCATGATGTGACGGACTTAGGATTATCTTATGGCTTTAAAGGTACTATCAAAGGCGATAGTTACCGTCATGAAATTGATCAGGTGGCAAGCACCGATAATGGCGATCTTTACGAAGCATTTGTGGAGAAAAGAATCTGGAATGACATGAAGTTGATCTTCAAGTTTGAGCATATTACTGACCGTAAATTCACAACATTTATGAGATTTTATAATGATCATATTCGTTATAACGATCTGAACCGATTTGAAGACCGGGACTGGCGTTATGTGCGTGAATGGTCATTATACCTGCAGGGAACTTTCTAACGCTGTAATTTTGGTGGCGCTTTTGCATATTGCATGGGCGTTTTGGAATAATTAATTGGGTTTTTGATAATGGGAACCTGTTCTCCGTCATTAGTTATAATCTTGCCCATCAAACCGCGTTCTATGATATGTGGATCTGACAGTATCTGAGCAAGATTATTTACCGGGCCGCAAGGGATATTTTTCTTTTCAAACTGATTAATCCATTCAGCCGTATTTTTAGATTTCAAAATAATTTCTATTTCAGGAATTAACATCACCCTGTTTATGACGCGTGCGGCATTTGTTTTAAATTTTTCATCGTTATGCCAACTTGCCCCCACTATTTTTGAGAAAGTTGCAAACTGATCATCATTTCCAATGGCAAGAACCATATCACCATCATTTGTTTTAAAAACCTGATAAGGCACGATACTCACATGTTCGTTGCCGTGTCTTTTTGGAACCTCCCCACCAATCAGATAATTGGATGTATGATTTGCCAGCATTGCAATCTGGCAATCAAGAAGTGCCAAATCGATATATTGCCCTTCACCAGTTCTGTCCCGGTGTATGAGCGCACCTAAAATGCCAACAGTTGCGTACATGCCTGTCATAATGTCTGCAATGGCAACGCCTACTTTTTGTGGTTCTCCGTCTTTCTCACCGGTAATACTCATCATTCCGCCCATTGCCTGGATCATAAAATCATAACCAGCCCGATTTGCATAAGGCCCTGATTGACCAAACCCGGTTATGGAACAATAAATCAGGCCGGGGTTGATTTTGGAGAGGGTTTTGTAATCCAGGCCATATTTTTTAAGACCACTCACCTTAAAATTTTCGACCAGTATGTCGCATTCTTTGGCTAGGTGCTTTACTTTTTCCTGTCCATCTTGTGTTGTTATATCAATAAACAGGGTTGTTTTATTACGGTTTGTGCAGTGAAAATAGGCTGCATCTCCCGGACTGCCATCTGCATTCGATGAAAAAGGCGGCCCCCATCCTCGGGTATCATCGCCGCTGCCGGGTTTTTCTATTTTTATTACGTCTGCACCCATATCCCCAAGTATTTGTGTCGACCACGGACCAGCAAGCACCCGACTTAAATCAAGAACTTTTATATGTGATAATGGCCCTGGCATATTCAGAAAGCATTTATGCCTGTTTGAAGGCGACCAAGGATCAGCGCGTGGATATCATGTGTTCCTTCGTAAGTGTTCACGGCTTCCAAGTTCATGACGTGGCGAATGATGTGGAATTCGTCTGCAATACCGTTACCGCCGTGCATGTCACGTGCTATACGGGCAATATCAAGTGCCTTGCCGCAATTGTTTCTTTTCAAAAGCGAAATAGCATCAGGTGAAAGTAATTTCTGATCCATCAGCCTGCCTGCCTGCAGACAACCATGAAGGCCAAGGGTGATTTCCGTCTGCATATCTGCAAGTTTTCTCTGAACAAGCTGATTTGCGGCCAATGGTTTTCCAAACTGTTTACGGTCAAGTGTATATTGCCGTGCAGCATGCCAGCAGAATTCAGCAGCACCGATCACCCCCCATGCTATACCGTACCGAGCATTGGATAGACACCCAAGCGGGCCTTTCATTCCTTCCACATTTGGAAGCATGTTTTCTTCGGGTACAAATACATCTTCCATAACAATTTCCCCTGTATCTGACGCACGTAGAGAAAATTTTCCTTCAATCTTAGGGGCACTTAATCCGTCCATCTCTTTTTCAAGAATAAAACCACGTACAACCCCATCATCATTTTTGCCCCAAACCACAAAAATGTCAGCAATCGGGCTATTGGTGATCCACATTTTTGTACCGTTAAGAATATAGCCGCCATCCACTGATTTGGCCCGTGTCTGCATACTGGCCGGGTCTGATCCTGAATTGGGTTCAGTAAGCCCGAAACAGCCGATGAGTTCCGCAGTAGCAAGTTTAGGCAGATATTTTTCCCGCTGTTCTTCGGACCCATAAGCATAAATTGGATACATCACAAGTGAACTTTGAACCGACATGGCGCTTCTATATCCACTATCAACCGCTTCTACTTCACGGGCGATAAGACCGTATGATACATATCCAACGCCAGCGCAGCCATAACCATCTATTGTCGGGCCCAGGAAACCCATTTCACCCATTTTAGTCATCAGATTACGGTCAAACTTTTCATGGCGATTTGCTTCTAAAATACCCGGCATAAGTTCCGATTGGCAAAAGGCCTTTGCCTGATCACGGATCATCCGCTCTTCCTCGTTAAGTGAATTTTCAAGAAGCAAAACATCTTCCCACGGGGCAGATTTCCATTTAGTGGCGTTCATATTTTCAGCTTTCTCTGTTTTTACCCGGAACCCAAAGAACGTCATCCTTACCGTTATTATTTGCTCTACGGCTAAGGACAAACAAATGATCCGAAAGGCGATTTAAATATTTAATGGCGATAGGCGATATTTCCTCTTTTTCAGCGACTTCAACCAGAAGTCTTTCGGCACGCCTTACTATTGTTCGGGCAAGATGAAGGTATGCTGCCGCATCGGAACCGCCCGGCAACACAAATGATTTTAATGGGTCAATATTTTCATTCATTAAATCAATTTCTTGTTCAAGTCTGTCAACCTGTTCCTGGGTGATACGCAGTGCCGTACTTTCATATTTGCCTCCCATCGGCAGTGATACATCAGCACCAAGATCAAAAAGGTCATTTTGAATACGGTTTAGCATCTCATCATCGTCCCCTTGTGTGCTAAGACGTGCAATCCCGATTGCAGCATTGCTTTCATCTATGCTGCCGTAAGCGTTGATACGGGGATTGTATTTTTTGGCTCTTGTTCCGTCGGTTAGGGACGTTTCACCCTTATCCCCGCCACGCGTGTATATTTTATCAAGCTTAACCATCATTCACCCGGCATTGCGTGCAAGTACGTATAGTACGATAAGAATGACTGTTATGAACTGGGAAATGACCCGCGCCCTCATCATTTTATTGCTTTTACGGCTGTCAGGTTCCTTTTTTATCATTGTTGCTGCCCCTGCTAGCATAATACCCATAGTTAGTACAACGCTTATGATTACAAGGGTTAAAAGTATGGATTGCATAATTATTCCTATTTATCTTACATGTAAACTATATAGGGTATTTTACCAAAATAGCTACAAATTATTCAATTTTCAGTACTGGGCACTATGGCAAATACTCTGGCTGGAAATCCTGAACCATCTTCAACTAATGGCCAGGTTGCAATGATGGTTGCGCCAGTTGCCGGTACCTGGTCCAAGTTTTTCATATTCTCAATCTGATATTTATCAAGTCCCATATAATATCGTTGAAGCGGCCAATCACCTGCACCCGCATTTACGCCCGGGTCCGTATCAAGTGTTTCATGTCCGATCGCGGTTATATTACGTTCCAACACGAGATAATCAATGACCTCTCTGCTCCAGCCGGGCGAATGGCTCACCTGTTCAAAATCCCGGTTGCGCATAAGATCGGTAGCCGGCCAGCGTTTAGACCAGTCCGTCCGCAATGCAACGAAGCTGTTTGAAGGAATTGGCCCATGAATTTCTTCCCATTCACTAATGTCTGCCATTCTGATTTGGTAATCGGGATTTTCTTCTACCTTATTGTGAACATCAAGAACGATTAACGGCAGAATCATTTCACTAAGCGGTATATCTTCTAATGTTCTTAAGCCCTGAACAAAATGAACGGGTGGATCAACATGGGTTCCCCATTGACCTGGGAAGTTATATCTGTGGATTCCGGCAGTTCCATCGTCATGAGCACTAAAAGTTGTTATGGTTGGCGGATTGTTACCGGATGGGCCGCTCGGCATTCCTTCTTCAAGCCTGTGGCTGAGCTCAATTAATGTTGCGTTTTCTATAAGATCAGTAAAACCTGTTTTTACAGGGGTTAAATTGTTTACGGCCGCTAAATAACCACCAGCGGCAGCGATGGCGACGAAAATTATATTTAGCCATGGTTTCACATTATTTCTCCGTCCTTTAATTTCAGAACAGGCCTATACTACTATAATTACCGCCGTTTGATATGGTCTTTTATCATAAAGTCTGTAATATTATTTTGATGAATAAGTAAAGGGGATATCAATGAAAAAATTAATATGCATATTGTTTTCTATTTTCGCGCTTACTGCCTGCGGGCAGGTGGAGCAGAAAAACGAAACCAACATTTCGTTCAGTATTGAGTTTCCATCTTCGATAGGTGGTGAGCAGGATGGCCGTCTTATGGTCATGCTATCCAATAATGATCAATCAGAGCCGCGTTTTCAAATCAACCCCGGGCCTACGGGGCAGCTTATATTTGGCAAGGATGTTACCGATTGGCAACCTGACACGCCGGAAATTATTAATCATAATCACCGGGGATATCCATTTGTGAGTGTTAATGATATCCCGCCCGGGGATTATTATGTCCAGGCGATAATTAATCGCTATAAGGATTTTAATTTATCCAATGGCAAAACGGTTTCCCTGCCGCCGGAAATGGGTGAAGGGCAGCAGTGGAACAGAAAACCGGGTAATTTTTATAGTGAACCTGTGAAGATTACTATTGGTGAGGGCGATGCACAGACAATCAATATAACGATGGATCAGGAAATACCCCCTATAACACCGCCAGCGGATACAAAATATATCAAGCATATTAAAATGAAGAGCGAAATGCTCAGTGAATTCTGGGGTGAGGATGTCGAGCTTGGTGCACATGTGCTTCTGCCCCATGGATTTGATGAACATCCCGATGCAAAATATCCACTTATGATTTTCCATGGACATTTCCCTGCTGATTTTGGTGGCTTTAGTGAAACGCCGCCTGATCCTGATATGGAACCGACTTACAGTGCCCGATTTGATATTGATGGATATAATATTTTGCAGGCGCAGGCCGCCTATGATTTTTACAAGTTATGGACAAGTGATGATTTTCCACGTTTTATAATAATTGAAATTCAGCACGCGACCCCGTATTACGACGATAGCTATGCCGTTAATTCTGCAAGTCAGGGGCCATATGGTGATGCCCTTACGTACGAATTAATCCCTTATATAGAGGAACAGTTCAGGGGTATTGGTGAAGGCTGGTCCCGCTTTACATATGGCGGTTCAACCGGTGGGTGGGAAGCGCTTGCTGTACAGGTATTTTATCCAGACGAATATAATGGCACCTTTGCGGCATGCCCTGATCCGATCGATTTTCGGGCTTATACCGCGCTCAATATCTATGAGGATAAAAACGCCTATTATTATGAAACCGATTATAAAGTAACTCCGAGACCGGGGCAGCGGGATTATCTTGGTAATGTGAATTACAGTATTGCCGATGATAACCACCTCGAAGCCGTGATCGGCAGCAAATCACGTAGCGGTAGACAATATGATATTTGGGAAGCAACATATTCGCCAATGGGTGATGATGGCTATCCTGTGCGTCTTTGGGATAAAATTACCGGAGAAATAAACCCTGAAGTTGCTGAATACTGGCGGGAAAATTATGATCTTCGGCACATCATGGAGCGCGATTGGCAAACTCTTGGACCAAAACTTGAAGGAAAAATTCATATATATGTTGGTGATATGGATAACTATTACCTGAACAATGCGGTATATCTTACAGAAGAGTTTTTGAAAAATACCACCAACCCATATTTTGGTGGTGAAGTTGATTATGGTGATCGGGCCGAGCATTGCTGGAATGGTGATCATGAAAACGGCAATGGCATTTCCAGACTAAACTATAATTTTATGTATGTTGATAAAATTTTAAAACGTATCGAAGAATCAGCCCCCGAAGGGGCGGATCTTAAGAGTTGGAGATACTAAAAATGACGGATGAATTATTCCGCGAAGATGCCTATTTAAAATCATGTGATGCAAAGGTTACCAAAATCAATGATCTTGGTGGCATCATATTGGACCGGACGGTGTTTTACCCTACAGGCGGGGGGCAGCCGGGTGACAGCGGTATCATAACATGCGGTGATAATCGAATAGAAATAGCGACGACGGTGAATGACCGTGAAACCGGTGAGCTTGTCCATGTTCCGAAAGAAGGCCAGCAATTGCCGAATGTTGGTGATGATGTATCATTGGAGATTGATTGGGACAGAAGGTATCTGCATATGCGTATGCATACAGGGCTTCATTTATTATGTGCGGCCGTACCATGTGGCGTGACGGGTGGTCAGATAGGTGCAGAAAAAAGCCGGCTTGATTTTGATATAGGGGATATGACGCTTGATAAGGAAGAAATTACTGAAAAACTGAATAATTTCATGGCCGGAAATCACGCTGTCACATCCAGCTGGATAACTGACGATGAAATGGATGCAAACCCGGAACTAGTACGAACCATGTCGGTAAAACCACCCCGAAAAGGTGGCGGTGTAAGACTTATGAAAGTCGGTGAAGCGGTTGATCTTCAACCATGTGGCGGGACCCATGTTAAAAATACATCTGAAATTGGCAAGCTGCGGGTGTCAAAAATTGAAAATAAAGGAAAAAGAAACAGGCGGGTAAATATCGTCTTTGATGAATAAGGAATTAGGATGAAAAAAATTATTGTTGTGCTTATAAGCTTTGGATTGATGATCGCGCCCGGTTTTGCGCAAAACTTTCCCGAGGATGAGAAGGCAATTATGGCGGTGCTGGATGATTTTCATGATGCGGCAGCAAAGGCAGACAAGGATCGCTATCTGGGTCATTTTACTGAAAACGGTGTGTTTCTTGGAACGGACGAATGGGAACGCTGGCCGCTTCATCCGGATTTTACAGATTATGTGGAAATGAGGTTTGCAAATGGAGGCTGGTCCTATCATTCGGAAAAGAAAAATATAAATTTTTCAAAGGACGGCATGGTTGCATGGTTTGATGAAACAAGCATTTCAAACCGGAATGGGGGGCGTTTTCGCGGTTCCGGTGTTTTGGAAAAAATAGACGGCACATGGAAGATTGCCCATTATGTGCTGAGCTTTCTTGTATATAACGAAGTTGCTGGCGAAGTAGGGGGTATAATCAATACCGAACGTGAAAAACGAGGCGAAAATTAAAGGTAACTTTTAATAAGTTTATCAATCTTGTCCGGGGGAGTGCCGCTTTTTCGGATCGACTTTAATGTGATTGACTTATTCCTTTTGGCAAGCCTGGTGCCATCTTTTGTGGTTAGCAGTGGATGATGATCATAGGTTGGCGTGTCCAAATCAAGCAAAAATTGCAATAACCGATGAAAATGACTGGCATAATATAAATCCTCTCCTCGGATAACATTTGTAATGCCTTGTATATGGTCATCAACAACCACGGATAAATGATAACTGGTTGGGAAATCTTTTCTGGCCAGAACCACATCACCCAACAGTTTCGGGTCAGCGGTCTGTTTTCCTGTTTTAAGGTCAGTCCAGCAAAGCGGTTCTTTGACCAGTTTCAGTGCCTTTTTCAGATCAAGTCGCATGGCATGGGGGATACCCTCCGCAATTTTCTGATCACGTTCACTGTTTGTAAGATGCTTACAGATACCGGGATAGATAATACCCTCCGGTCCCATTTTGGGGCCCAAATGCGGGGCTCTTGTGCTTTCCTCAATTTCGTTTCTGATGTCGCGTCTTGTACAAAAACAGGGATATAAAAGCCCCATGTCATCAAGTTTTGAAAGCGCGTTTGCGTAATCTTCAAAATGTTCGGATTGTCGCCTTATGGGTGTTTGCCAGTTAAAACCAAGCCATTTAAGGTCTTCAAAAATCGCATCTTCATATTCCGTTTTACAGCGCAGGTGATCTATGTCTTCGATGCGGATAATAAATTCACCATTATGCTCAAGTGCAAAATCATAATTTAATTTTGCACTATATGCATGACCAAGATGCAGGTAACCGCTGGGGCTTGGAGCAAAGCGGGTGATTATTTTATCGGATTGCGTCATTACCTTCGTTACTGTAAAAATATTTGAACATTTTCTATAACAAGTTTTAAGCAGAAAGCGAAGTACCCATGTCAGAATTACCGATACTTGATGGCCCACGTATAGAACCCGAAGACGGTAATGTGGAAAAACTGGTAATCCTTTGTCATGGTTATGGCTCAAACGGAGACGATCTGATCGGGCTTGTGCCGCATCTGAAACCTTATATGAAAAACGCTGTGTTTGTGTCGCCAAATGCGCCGGAACCGGTCATGGGACTTCCAAATGGGTACCAATGGTTCCCGCTTACGAATTTAAGCAGGGAAGAAAGATTGACCGGTACCATAGCAGCGGCGCCCACGCTACAGAATTTTATTGATCAGGAACTTGAAAGATACGGACTGGAAGATAAAGATGTGGTTTTGATTGGTTTTTCACAAGGGACCATGATGTGCCTTCATGTGGCCTTGCGCCGCAAACATGCTATTGCCGGGGTAGTGGGGTTTTCCGGGGCAATGACCTTAGGGGAAACCTGGAAGGATGAAGTGACATCAAAACCACCGATTATATTGATCCATGGTGAACGGGATGACGTCGTTCCCGTAGAGCTGATGCATCAGGCTTTCATAGCACTTCAGGAAATAGGGGTCGATGTGGATAATCATGTCTCGCCTGCCGTGATGCATTCTATAGGGCCGGACGGGCTTCATAAAGCAATAGAATTTCTTGTGAAACTTTAAATACGCTCCGCAACCTTGATAACGGCTTTTACACCCAGTTTAATGGCACCATAAAGTATGCCGTGTCCGGGGGTTTCCTGTGCGCCATTTTCAATGGCAATTTTCTTATGCTCTACTTCTTCCTGGCGGAATTTTTCCAAGGTTTCAGCAAGCGCACCTTCATCTTCATCCAGGCTTTCAATTTGTTCGGCGTAATGTTTATCAATCACTTCTTCGACGGCTTCTGTACAGGCCATCGCGGCTTTTGGTCCCATAAGGGCGGTACTTGCACCAAGCGCAAAGCCGGCTGCGTGCCACAGGGGTGTGATCAGGGTGGGACGCACATTATATTCACGGATCAGCTTGTTGAAGCGCTCAAGATGGACGTCTTCCTGTTCTTTCATATGTTTGATTGTATCTGACATGGGATGATTATCACCAAACACAGCCAGTTGCCCTTCATAAATGCGGACAGCCCCGTATTCCCCTGCATGATCAACACGGATAATGCGGTCAAGCTGATCTGCCTTGCTTGGGCGATTTGGTACGCGCTTATTTTTCAAATTGGTCATTTTTTAATATCCTGTTTCACGCTTATAAGCAGCATTATAAAGATTATAAGTGAAAAGAGGAAGTTATATCCGGCCATTGAAATACCAAACAAATCCCAGGGAATATCATCACAGCGCACAAAAGCAACACTGTTCAGGCTATCCATGATTTGTTCCATTGAAAGATCTTCACCATCAAGCTGTAACGTGCAGCTATCAGGGCCTTCCCACCATTTTTGTTCGACGCCTGCATGATAGCCTGAATATCCGACACTTCCGGCATATGCAAAGAGTGTTAACATTTTAAAACGCAAATATTTGGTAGGTGAATTTTTTCGCATATAAAGCGTGAAGCAACCGAACACGATTGCGGCCATGTGGGCATATCTTTGCGGCCAGCATAAATCACAGGGAAAAAGGCCCCCGATATATTCAAAACCATATGCCCCACTTAACATAAAAACGGACGCAAGTACGGCCATTTCAACGATATTTAAAAACGCATAATTATAAATTGATTTTAGGTTTTTAAGCATGCCTTATACATACTTGAGAAGAACAAACGCGCCAACCAAAAAAACACAAAATAAAATGGTAAGTATCCCTAGACGTTTTTCAATAAAATCACGGATCGGGGCACCATATTTCCATAGAAGCCATGCCACCAGGAAAAAACGCGCGCTTCTTGAAATAGCACTCGTAATGGTGAAGGTCACAAGGTCAAGTCCGGTGACACCACTGGCGATGGTAAAAACTTTGTATGGGATCGGTGAAAAACCAGCAACGCCAACAATGATAGCGCCCCATTCATTGTAGAGCACCTGGAAGCGTTCAAATTGTGTTTGAAGGCTATAAAAATCAACAATCGGCTGGCCGATAAGGTCAAAGAAATATGCACCAATAGCATAACCAAAAAGACCACCCAAAAGGGAGCTTACAGAACACACGAAAGCAATTTTCCATGCCCGTGTGGGCGCAGCAAGCACCATTGGGATAAGTAAAACATCCGGTGGAATGGGGAAAAAGGAACTTTCGGCAAAAGCCATAATGGCGAGTATCCAGAGCGCCTTTGGATGGTCCGCCAGATCCATTACATGGTCATACATTTTTTTAAGCATTTATACCCAACTCTGGTTACCTGTCAGCCTAGTTCTACAACAAAAGGCATTAAAAAAAAGTAATTTATTGAAAATCAGGTCATTCATATGCTTGACGGCAGCAAAGTTAGCGTTATGATGCGCCGTTACCATGCATTATTGCATGTTAATTCCATCTCAGTGCCCCTGTGGCGGAATTGGTAGACGCGCCGGATTCAAAATCCGGTTTCCTTTGGAAGTGTCGGTTCGAGTCCGACTGGGGGCACCATGTTTGGCCCAGGTGGCGGAATTGGTAGACGCGCTAGCTTCAGGTGCTAGTGTTCTTTATGGACGTGGAGGTTCGAGTCCTCTTCTGGGCACCAAAAATCAGACAGGCTTCAGTTCGTTTTGGCTTTTTCAAGCTCTCCCAAATACCAGTCATAAAGTTTATCCAGCAGATATTCCATATCCGAAAGCGGACCGGGGGCGTATTTCTTGCTGTTAATCCCTTTCTGGTTATCAACAATGATTCGTTCATCCGCAAGAGTGGTTACGTTCCAAAGCCATGTCAGTTTTTCCAGATCATAGTCTACGCCCTCTTCGGCGTCACCACGAACAAGCCAATACTGATCACAGACTGATGTTTGATGACCTGTTGGTCGAAAGACATAAACAAGAGCGTGATCATTATAGATAAGGAAATGCGTAAGAAAACCGATATTCATATCAGATCCGCCATGATCGTAACCCGTTAGATTACCAAGGAGCGGGGCAACAGGTGTGCCGTCCTTGCTTCCTGTTTTATATTTTTCATAAAGCGCATAGCGACCATAAGCAAATTGTTCCTGGCCTTCTTCCTGTTTTTCATATTGCTGATCATGCACAATATTTTTAATACCACACGCTTCCATGCGTGATTCCATTGGTTTTTGCAGCTCATCGAATTTTTCAGGGACAACTTTTAGTGTATGACTTAATGAATATTCAGGATGTGAGGGGGCGCAGTGATAACATTCCTGATAATTTTCAAGTGTTACTTTCCAGTTCGCCGCGATCGGATATGTTTTATGCGCGGCGATCTTCATGTTCTCAAAGTCATACATTTCCATAACCTCAGCAAGATCACGTTTGACATTTGAAAGCGAAGTCGGATTATCACTGAAGTTGATAAAAATCATGCCGCCTATCAGGTCGACATTGCAACGATGCAGTTTAATATCCTTCTTGTTAAAATTATCGGGCATGCCGCGTGCAGCAATCAGTTTTCTAAGTCATAACCCCATGCATGGTAAGGGCAGACAAGTCTTTTGGCATTTCCGGATTGTTCTTTGCAGATATGCGATCCCCGATGGGCACAGACATTATAAAATGCGTTGATGGAACCATCATCGCTGCGAATTATGATTGCGCTTTCTTCAAGAAGGTTGAAAAGAAAATAATCACCCGGATTTGGAATTTGGCTGGCATGCCCGGCAAACATCCAGGTGTTGAAAATCATAGCTTTTTTTTCAAGTTCAAAAATATCCGGATCTTTGTAATAAGATTGGGGTAGTGACCAGCCTTTTTTACTGCCGTCAATTCTTAAATTGTCATTTCCTGTTTTGATAACCCTTTTTCTAAACTGACTCAATTTCACTCTCCTGTGGGAAAACTCAAATTTGCGCCGGCCATAATACTTGTTGGCCATCTCATAGTTACCGTTTTGATTTTTGTCCAGAAACGGACGCCTTCGGGGCCATACATATGGTGATCACCGAAAATAGACCTTTTCCACCCACCAAAGCTATGGTGGGCAAGCGGTACCGGCAGTGGAACATTTACACCAACCATGCCGATCTTGATTTTTTTTGCAAAGTTTCGTGCGATATCGCCGTCACGTGTAAAAATGCAAGTTCCATTTCCATATTCATGATTTTGAACCAGGTTAACGGCTTCTTCGTAGCTTTTCGCACGTACAACAACCAAAACGGGACCAAATATTTCCTGCTGGTAAACCGACATTTCCTTAGTTACGTGGTCAAGGAGTGTTGGGCCGCAAAAATACCCGTTTTCCAGTCCCGAAGGAGCTTCAAACCGGCGCCCGTCGAGTACGATTTTTGCCCCTTGGGCTTCGCCTTCGGATATCAGTCCCTGAACGCGCGCATTATGTTCTTTTGTAATAAGCGGCCCCATTTCATTTTCTTTATCCATACCGCTACCGACCTTGATTTGGCTTGCCCGTTCGGTAATTGATGTGACCAGATTATCGGCGACATCATCACCAACGGCGACAGCAACCGAAAGCGCCATGCAGCGTTCGCCTGCAGAACCATATGCGGCACCTATCATTGCATCGACAGCTTGATCTAGATCCGCGTCAGGCATTATAATTGCGTGGTTCTTTGCCCCGCCTAACGCCTGAACGCGTTTATTATGGGCGGTTCCGGTGTGGTAAATATATTCTGCAACCTGCGTTGAGCCAACAAAACTGATGGCGGCAATATCTTCGTGTTTAAGAAGGTGATCAACGGCAACTTTATCGCCGTGCACCACGTTGAACACACCGTCTGGCAGACCGGCTTCCTTGAACAAACGGGCAAGAATATTTGCTGCTGAAGGATCACGTTCGGAAGGTTTAAGAATAAATGTATTCCCACATGCAATTGCGAGAGGAATCGTCCATAAAGGAACCATCGCCGGGAAATTAAAAGGTGTAATTGAACACACAACACCAAGGGGCTGCCGCGTATTATAGCAATCAATGCCGGGCCCGACCTGTTCGGAAAATTCACCTTTGAGCATTTCCGGCATACCACAGGCATTTTCGACAATTTCAAACCCGCGGGTAAGTTCACCCATGGCATCATCCCAGACTTTGCCATGTTCCCTGACGATGGCAGTGCATAATTCTTCGCGGTTCGCCTCTAGTAGATCACGAAATTTAAAAAGAATAGCGACCCGTTTCATCAATCCGGTATCTGACCAGCTTAAAAATGCTTTATTGGCTGCTGCAACCGCTGCATCAACATCTGCAGTACTTGCAAGGCCGACTTCACCCTGCTGTTCGCCCGTGGCAGGGTTAAAAATAGGCGCTGTGCGGTTACCGCTTGCGGTTATTGTTTCACCGTTAATAAAATGGTCGACTTTATACATCATATTTCTCTTTTTTATTCCATAACAGGCTCACTGGTCAAAACTAACACAGGATCATGCTAATAACATTCATTCATATACCAATATCATGTTCATCTGCTTTTAGGAATAGATCAAATAACCATCTCGCCATCAAGACATAGTATTTTGATTATTGCTAAAAAAAGAGTAATCTGTCGCCAAAATAAATTGAGAAGCGAAAATGGGCGCTCCCGTAAAAAAAGACGATATAAAAATAGCCGTATTGCCATTTAACGTCATTAACCGTAATGAACGGTTGAGAACCCTTATTCACGGCCTCACGGAAGATCTGATTACCAATCTTTCAAAATTTGTCGGCTTATCGGTAATTTCCCAACTTTCTACTGAGCAACTTGGTGAGGCGGCCAATTATGTAGAGATTGAAAAACTGGGTGCAGACTATCTGGTTTCAGGCAGTGTTCGTAATATCATGGATACATTACGCATTACTGTACAGCTCATAAAGGTTAATGACAGAAGTATCGTTTATTCGGAGCAGCTTGATAAAACAGTAGGGGAAATTTTTGATGCGCAGGACATGATTATTCAGCAGTTGGTCAGTGTACTGCAAAAAGAAATAAATTATGACCTTTTATCCTATTCATACAAAAAGGAAACGGTTGATCTTGCTGCGTATGAAAATTGTCTTATGGGTATGGAAGCCCTTAAAAAAGGTAGTATTGAAAGTGACGAAGAAGCAAGAAAATATTTTGAGGCAGCGTTGCAGGTGGACCCTAACTACGCACTTGCTTACACGGGGCTTTCACTTTCTTATTTTAATGAATGGAGTTGTCAGCTTTGGGATCGTTGGGACATCAGTAAGAATGGTGCCCATGAAAATGCACTAAAAGCCATTGAAATTGACAAAAATGACTATCGGGCGCTTGCGGTTTTGGGGCGAACTTATGCCTTTTCCGGCGAACCTGAAAAAGCAGAACACTGTGTGAGAAAATCTTTACGTATAAACCCAAATGATACGGACAACCTTATTCAGGTGGCATTTGTACTCATGTACCTTGGATACCCCGAAGAATCGCTGGAATTATATCATAAAGCTATAGAGCTTGATCCTTTTCATAATGAAGACCTTTATTTCGCCTATGGTTCATTGTTTTTCTTTGAAAACGGAGATTATAAAAAGGCAGGCGAACTGATAAAAAAAACCGATTATAAACAAACCTGGATTGATTTTGCCGCTTACGCAGCGGCAACATATTTCCACTTGAATGATTATGATAATATGTGGAAGGAATGGGACAAGTATCTTGAAGTTTACCGCGCTAATATTCTTAAAGGAAAACAGCTAAGCGAAGATGAGTTTCATGCATCCGCCCTTGAGTGGCAGATCCATGTTAACCCATATGTTGGTAAAACAAATCTGGCTCCATTTTGGGATTACATAAGAGAACATAAAAATATTCCACGTACGCGAAGACAAAGTGATATAAGCCCGGCCGCAACCCGGTTTGTTTTCAGGGATAATGTTTGGGATATAAGTTTTAAAGGGCAAAATATTCTTCTTAAGGATGTCAAAGGGCTTCATGATATCCAGAAAATGCTCGCAAACCCAAGTAAGGAATTTCACTGTATGGAACTTATGGATGCTTCTGTGGACGAAGGAAGCGGCGTTGCCATGATGGACCAGAAAGCCAAAACAGAATACCAGAAAAAGATAAAGGAACTGCAATCTGAAATTTCAGAAGCAGAAAATATGAATGATGTTGGCAGATTGGAAAAATTGCATCAGGAATATGACGCCATTCTTGATCATTTATCCAGTTCTTTGGGATTAAAAGGAAAGTCACGTGAAATGGGATCAACCGCTGAAAAAGCAAGGTCTGCCATCACGTGGCGCATACGAAGTGCACTGAAAAAGATTGAAAAAGTGCATCCTGATCTTTTTAATCATCTGTCGAATTCTATTAATACAGGCACCTTTTGTTCATATAAACCTGAAATTTCAATGGACTGGCAGCTGTAGAGTATAAAACTTACATGTAAAATTCTTTTTCTCACACCGTAAGGTAAAAACTTACGCCTTTATTTTCGAAAGCAAATTTAATTACGGAATAAAGGAAGAAATTATGCCAACACCGCTTGAAATTTTACTGGATCCGATATCGCTTATCGTTACTGCGATCTTTTTTGGACTTATGTTCTGGGAAGAATTATTTCCGGCAAGAAAATTACCTAAAGTAAAATATTGGAAAATGCGCGGGATCGTGTCCTTCGCCATTTATTTTTATCTTTCATCTTACCTGCCCTTGTTTACAGACCCGTTTCTGGCGGAATACCAGCTGTTTGATTTAACCGGGATCGGAACATTCTGGGGTTTTATGGTTGGTCTATTTGTGTATGAATTCGGTCTTTATGTATGGCACCGCGCTATACATAAATCAGACCTGTTGTGGCGGGTTTTTCATCAGATGCATCATAGTGCAGAACGGCTTGATGTGGCAGGGGCATTTTACTTCAGCATCATGGATATGATTGGCTTCACCCTTATCGGAAGTCTCAGTCTTGCGCTTGTTGTCGGTATTACTCCTGAAGCAATTACAGTATTCCTCCTATTCACTGTTCTGCTTGGCGTATTCCAACATGCAAACATCAATACGCCGCGCTGGCTTGGATATATCATTCAACGTCCGGAAAGCCACACTTATCATCATGCAAAAGGGATTCATGAACATAATTACGGTGACATTGTCATTTTTGATCAGCTTTTCGGTACATTTGTTAACCCAAAAGGATATGAATATGAAACCGGATTTTATGATGGTGCGTCACTGAAAATTTTAGAAATGCTGACATTCCAGGACATTAATAAAACGCCTGGGGAACTTCAGAAAGTCTCTGCCGAATAGGATACTGAAAATAACTACATCCTGATCTATTAAAATGGTCATTTAGAAAAAGCGTCACTTTTAGAGGCGCTTTTTTCTTTTTCTTTTCCATTGTTGATTGAAGTTTTTATTGGAATTGGTACAGTAAAAGCCGGAATAATAAGAAAAATATCAAAATATAGATTTCAAAGAGTAGATGATGAATTACAATAAATTAAACCGTACAATCCACAATTGGCTGTCAATTTTTATAGCTTTGCCGGTTTTGTTGCTCATTATATCAGGGTTGCTTTTGCAGCTTAAAAAAGATGTCGACTGGATACAGCCATCAAGCGTACGCGGGGAAAGTGCTGACACACCAACAGTTTCTCATGAAGATCTGTTAAGGGCAGCTACAAGCGTGCCAGAGACAGCTGGACTTAAATGGTCCGAATTTGAACGTATTGATTATAAGGCTGACCGGGGCATGGTGAAATTTATTACCTTCGAAGGTTGGGAAGTTCAGGTAGATACCACAAATGGTTCTGTCCTTTCTGTTGCTCTACGCCAATCCGACTTTTTGGAAAAACTTCATGATGGTTCATATTTTGGTGATTTTGTGAAATATTATATCACTCTGCCCACAGGTATTGTTCTGTTTATTCTCTGGATCACCGGGCTTTGGATGTTCTTTTATCCTTATGTTAAGAAAGCCGCCAACAAAAGAAACAAAAAATTAAAGACGCAGGTCCAGAAGTCATAATATGGCTATTGATTTTCACGCTCATTTTATCGCACCTGAACTTATGCAGATGCTTGTGGAACGACATGACAATCCACGTATAAGTCATGCTCAGAATGGCAGTATGCTTTATCATATGCCAGTGAGTACGCTGCCTTATACAGGTGCCTACTATGATATTGAAAAGCGCATAGAATATCTTGATGAAATAGGAATGGATGCGCAGGTGATTTCCCTTCCCGGGCTTCTGGGAATTGATTATTTACCACTTGATCAATCATTACCCATGATTATGGTTTCAAATGATTTTCTTGCAAAACAGTCTAAGAAATATCAAAGGCGAATATACGCACTCGCGGCGTTGCCACTTGCTGACAAAAATGCCATGCTGGAAGAACTAAAAAGAGCCGTTGAAGATTTGGATATGATCGGTGCCATACTACCAAATAATTCATTTGTGACGCTTGATTATGCCAATGAATTAAAGACGTTATTTGACTATGGAAACAAAAATAAGCTTCATTTCTTTATTCATCCAGGGTGGCGTCATGATGAATATCCGGTGATAGACCGTCGACCGAATGATCCTGATGAATTATTAATTGCCCGTGGGGCTCTTGGTGTACAGCATGATGTTGCACATGCAATGATAACGCTTTTATATACCGATTTTCTTGATCAATATCCTGATCTGACAGTGCATGTGGCTAATCTTGGCGGAACATTTCCGATGGTGGTTGAACGTATGCATCATACCGTTGAAGCCCGATTTCCTGATGCAAGATTGTCGTCTTCGAGCAAGGAAAACCTTTTTGTCGATACGTCTTCTCTTGGTCCCAGAGCAATAGAGCTTGCCGCAGAAATTTATGGTGCTGACCGGCTTCTGGTTGGGACTGATACGCCAATTTTTTCCGCAAAAACCGGGCTAAAATCCATTGAAAAAACAAACCTGACAGATAGTCAGAAGCAACTTATTTTGAAGGAAAATGCAGCAAATATCCTTTCACGATAACGTGTTTTGCATGTGAGTGCGTAAAAATGGTATTTTTGATCATTAAGTGACCAACTACTTGAACGAGCGTAGCAGGTGCATAATTTGACCAAACTTTTGAAAAATATTGCTGCTATTTTTACGTTTCTTTTGCTGGTTTCGTGTAAGCAAATGCCCGTGCAGCATGCCTATTCAAGCGATATAACAGAGTTTCAATTATTGGAAGGCAAAGCCATTCTGGGTTATTCGCTTATGCAATCGGAACTACCCGAAGATGATGTGCTGTCAATTTCACCTGAAATGGCATTATTTGTTCGTGAGAACCTGGGAAATACGAGTAATTATTTTGCCAAGGTTAATGAACTGTCACGTTCCATTTTTGATAAAAATAAACTAGGTCTCGTTTATGATCCGCTCGCCACATATTCTGCCCGTGGCGCATTTGAAAATTCTGTAGGTAATTGTCTGTCGTTCAGTTTTCTTTATTATTCACTCGCTAAAGAAATCGGTTTAAGAGTGCAATTTCAGGAAGTTCATATTTTGCCGCAATGGGATTTAAGCGAAGAGAAGCTGTTTGTTGACAGTAAACATGTGAATGTACGTGTAAATGCTGCGGGTGATCGGGATCTGGTGGTTGATATTGATGCTGTTTCACCAGAACGGCAAATCGACTATACGATTCTTGATGAAAATTATGCTGTTTCACTTTACTACGGTAATAAGGGCGCAGAATTCCTGATGGCAGATAATATTCAGGAAGCATTTCGATACTTTGTTAAAGCAATAAGGCTTGATTATGATAATTCGGCGCATTGGACAAATCTTGGCGTGCTTTATCGCCGTGCAGGTTACGATGAGTTTGCAGAAAAAGCATATTATGTAGCGCTTGATTTTAACAAAGATGATAATGCGGCACTTAGCAATCTTGCTCACTTATATCGTCAGACAGGGGATGATGAACGTGCAGATTATTTTAGTGATCTGGTTAAAAAATACCACGAAGATAATCCGTATCATTACTATTATGAAGCCAAAGATGCAATTAAGGATGCGAACTATAAAAACGCCCTTCACAATATAAATAAAGCGATCGACAAAAATAAAAATATTTCACTTTTTTATAAGCTCAAAAGTGACATACTTACTGAACTTGGACAAATATCTGAAGCAGGCAGGGCTTTACGTAAGGCCCAAACAGTCAGCACCGATACATTTTAATTTATTTCATTCTGTTATTGATGAGTTCATTTACGACGGTTGGGTCTGCGAGTGTTGATGTATCGCCGAGGTTAGCATAGTCATCTTCGGCTATTTTCCGCAGTATCCGTCTCATGATTTTGCCGGACCGTGTTTTTGGCAGTCCCGGTGCGAACTGAATATGATCAGGCGTTGCAATGGGGCCAATTTCCTTGCGAACCCACTGTACCAGTGTCTTCCTGAGCTCATCCCCCGGCTCATGCCCGGCCATCAATGTCACATAGGCGTATATGCCCTGTCCTTTAATATCATGAGGAAAGCCGACCACAGCCGCTTCCGCCACATCATCATGGGCCACAAGAGCGCTTTCCACTTCCGCTGTGCCCATTCGGTGCCCGGAGACATTAATCACATCATCCACACGTCCGGTAATCCAGTAATATCCATCCTCATCACGGCGACAGCCATCCCCGGTAAAATACTTGCCTTCATAGCTCGAGAAATAGGTCTGTATGAAACGCTCGTGATCTCCATAAACAGTGCGCATCTGTCCCGGCCAGCTGTCCGCAATGCATAAATTACCGGAGGCAGCCCCCTCAAGCAGTTTTCCGTCCCCGTCCACCAGTTCCGGCCTGATACCAAAGAACGGCCGTGTGGCAGACCCCGGTTTGAGTGCAGTAGCCCCAGGAAGCGGTGTAATCAGAATACCACCCGTTTCCGTCTGCCACCATGTATCAACAATCGGGCAACGTTCTTCACCAACAATATGATAATACCATTCCCAGGCTTCAGGATTGATCGGCTCCCCGACACTCCCCAGAATACGAAGGGAACTTCTGTCACACTTCTTCACAAAGTCATCACCCGCCCCCATCAGGGCACGGATCGCCGTCGGGGCCGTATAGAATATATTGACCTTGTGCTTCTCACACACCTGCCAGAAGCGGGAGGCATCGGGATAGGTCGGCACCCCTTCAAAAACAAGGGTCGTTGCCCCGTTGGCAAGGGGGCCATAAACAATATAACTGTGACCCGTTACCCAGCCAACATCAGCCGTACACCAGTAAACATCACCATCATGATAGTCAAAAACATATTCATGGGTCAGGCTGGCATAAACCAGATAGCCCCCGGTCGTATGCAGTACCCCCTTCGGCTTTCCGGTAGAACCGGAGGTATAAAGGATAAACAGCGGGTCTTCCGCATTCATTTCTTCTGCCGGACAGTCAGCGGGAACATCCTGTGCCGCTTCCCGGTACCAGACATCCCGGCCTTCCCGGAAATCAACATCCCCGCCCGTTGCCTTGATAACAATAACGGTGGAGACATTGGTATCAGGATTTTCCAGTGCCTTGTCCACATTGCTTTTAAGCGGGATTGGTTTTGCGCCTCTTACACCTTCATCAGCCGTGATCACCATATGGCTGTCACAGTCTATAAGACGTCCCGCCAGCGCATCCGGTGAAAAACCACCAAAGACAATCGAATGAACCGCCCCAATCCGGGCACAGGCCAGCATGGCATAGACCGCTTCAGGGATCATAGGCATATACAGGGTAATACGGTCTCCCTTCTTTGCGCCGCGCATCTTTAACACATTGGCAAAGCGGCAGACTTCCTCGTAAAGCTCCCGGTAGCTGATATGACGCGAAACTGTTGGGTCATCCCCCTCAAAGATTATCGCCGTCTGATCGCCGCGTGTCTCAAGATGGCGGTCAACACAGTTCACACAGGCATTAAGGGTACCATCATGATACCACCTGATATGAAGATCATCCTTCGCATAGGAAACATCCTTGACCTGTGTATAAGGCTTGATCCAGTCAAGACGCCCGCCCATATCAGACCAAAACCCTTCAGGATCAGAAACAGAACGATCATATAAATCCAAATACTCTTCATTCGTGATATGGGCATTTTCAGATAATAAATCACTGACAGGATAAATTTTTATTTCAGACATGGGTCCCCTTGAATTTGATTGTGTAGCTTTGGATGTTAATAAGTCATTCTTAAAATGTCTATTTTTTTGACAGTCTGCGGATAATAAATCTTGCAGGATGCAATGCATTGCATATTGCCGAACTAAAAAAGGGAACATCTCCGATTAGCATATTTGTTAAATATTTGCCCAAAATTGGTGCATGAATGAAACCTCTTGATCCATAACCGACATTAACAAATAAATTATTGTGATACGGTGCATCATTATATTTCTTGTGCCTAGGCCCGTGATGAATTCCTTCATATTCACAAATATAGCGGTCATAATCTGGTACTGGGCCACAAAGAGGTAAATGATCGGGGGACATGGCACGGACAGCTTTTCTACCGCCAATAATTCGTGGATCTGCAAATTTATAGGGGGAGTTACTTATATTTTCAGCATGTGCTTTTGCTGTTATGGTTGGATTAATGTGTTTTTCAAATGTCGCCCCGCAAATATGTGCGCGGCCAAACTCGGTATTCACTATGGGTGACACGTACCCGTCAGAAACCAATATATGATTTTCCGTAAAATCGGGTGCAACGTATGTGACTTGTCCTACCAACTGTCTTAAGGCAAGATTTTGGGTTTGTTCAAAATTTGTAATATCTGCGGCATTTGTAAACATTACAACATCAGCTTCTAAAATTTTATTACCGTCATGGCCCAACAACATCCAGCTTTTGTCTGGATTTTGAATAATTTTCGTTACCGTCTGCCCGCCGACAAAATCACTATCAATAAATTTTCTTAAGGCAGACGGAACAACAAATCCACCAGACGGAAATATAAGTTGATCGTCCTGAAGATGGAGTAGCTTTTCAGGATAGTGATGGGCAATTTTTGAAAACCGGTCCAATTCTTTATTGTTTTTCGCTTTTTTAACAAGAATACTGGGATTAAAAATGCCTTCCCTCAATGATGTATAAAATCGTAACGCATATTGGTAGGCTTCTAGATAATATGAACCTTGAATGCTTTCGCCTGCGCTAAGGAATGGATCAAGAATTGCGGCGGGATTACCGGAAGCCTGTGATAATGGAAAATCATTTTTATCAATTAATGTTACCTTAAAATCGGCTTTCGTGAGGTGAATATAGCTACATATGCCGGCTATTCCCGCGCCTATTATGGCAATGCGAGATTCTTTGTTAATAGAAGGGGGCTTTTTGAACCAGGGTTTATTTGTCATTTTATCATTCATTGATTTGGATAACATAGTAAACTAAGTTATCATTTAAGGCACGTGACAAAATAAATATCGAACTCATATTATTTGTAAGGTCAGGCAAAGATAAATGAATAAAATTATAATGACCCTGGTATGTTTTGGAATAACATCAATTTCCGATCCGAATGCTTACGCGCAAGAAAAAGGTGATATTGTTATACCGTGCGCCATACCATTTTATCGGGAACTGGATTTTACAGTCGGTGAATGGCAGGTTTTTCACAAATCGACAGGTAAAATTGCCGGTTACGATAGAATTGGCAGAACATTAAGAGGGTGCGCTATTCAGCAAAGCTGGATTTCGTTGGATGATCATTTTTCATCAAAATATGTGCCTTTTAGAATGAATGGTAAAAGTTTAACAGCATTTAACGGTACGGAATGGATCCAGTTTTGGGTTGATAATCAGGCCGGGGTCCAAATTTTGAAGGGGGGGCCAAAACGCGATCAATTCGTTTTGCAAAGTGAAAAGCCGATAGCAGGATACGAATATATGCTGATCTGGCAGAAGCAGGAAGACGGTAGTTTATTGAATACGCATAAGCGCCGGAATACTGCAGAAAATAAAAACGCGGAGTGGGAAACGCTATATGAATGGGTGTATGTTAAGAATCTAAATCAGGATTTATATCCTGATGAAATAGATGAAAATAACTAAGCTATGCTTTCTTTCATCAAATTTTTCTGAAAATCGATAAACCCTTCCTCGTCAATAGGACGGCAAAAATGATACCCTTGAAGAACGTCGCAGCCTTTCTCATTCAAAATTCGGACGTGTTCTTCTGTTTCCACACCTTCACCAACAACGACCAATCCCAAACTGTGTCCCAAACGGATCACAGCGTCGGTAATGGCGGCGTCATCGTTATCCTCATGAATATTGCGAATAAACGACTGGTCAATTTTTAATCTGTCTACAGGGAATTTTTTCAAATAAGCGAGCGACGAATAACCGGTGCCGAAATCATCAATTGATAAATAGACACCCAGTGCTTTAAGCTGTTCTAGTTTAGTAACAACGTTATCAGTATTTTTAATCACCATACCTTCCGTTATTTCAAGTTCCAGCCATTTAGGATTCAGGCCCGAGGTGTTTATGGTATCTTCTATCGTTTGGACAAAGTTTTCCGCATGAAATTGTCTGGCGGATATATTGACACTTATGCGTATTTTTTGAAGACCCTGGTCTTGCCATTTTTTTGCAGCTTTACAGGCAGTATTTAAAACCCATTGACCAATAGGGATCATAAGCCCGCAAATTTCTGCTACCGGTATAAACTCGTATGGCGGAATCATACCTTTTTCACTGTGGTTCCAACGGATTAGGGCTTCTGCGCCGACAATTTTATTACTGGTGGCATCAAACTGGGGCTGGTAATGAAGCAGAAGTTCATCATTTTCCAATGCCTTATTCAGATCGATTTCAAGCTGCTTTTGTGCTTTTGTTTCCGCATCCATTTGTTCATCGTAAAGTCGGAATAAACGTCTGCCATCATCTTTTGCCTGATAAAGAGCGACGTCAGCCATACGAATTAATTCAACCGGCGTATCGGCATCATTCGGGAAAAAGCTTATGCCGATACTGGTTCCTATCTGTAATACATTTCCATCTATTTCAGCCGGTTTTTGAATGCTGTTTATAATCCGGTCGGCGATCAGGATAATATTTTTATCATCTTCAATATTTGTAAGTATGATGGCAAATTCATCACCTCCCAGTCGTGCTACCGTGTCCACTTCCCTTGCACAATTTTGCAATCGTTCAGCCACTACCTTTAACAGCTTATCGCCTGCAGCATGACCAAACAGGTCATTTACCGGTTTGAATTTATCCAGATCAAGTATCATTACGGCAACCTGTTTTTTCAAACGTCGCGCCATTTTAAGGGCTTCGTCGAGCCGTTCTGATAACAGGTTTCGATTGGCAAGTCCGGTGAGACTGTCATGCCACGCCATATGCCGGATCAGTTTTTCGGCTTCATATTGTTCAGACACATTTCTAAAAAGCACGGTGTAGTGTTTTTCCTGCTCAAGAAACACTTCGCGAATATCAATCTTTAATGGAAGGGAAGAACCATCTTTACATCGCCCCATTTCATCTGCTTTATAGATATTTACCCCATCCACTTGTTCATTCAGAATATCACGAATATTTTTAGCACTCGTGAAAGTCTCAGAGGTAAGTAATTCCTGAAGCTCCATACCCATAAATTCAGATGGCTGGTAACCAAAGATTACCGACATAGCGTTATTGGAAGATACAATTGAGCCATCAGCATTCAACATAACAAGACCTTCTTCCATCGCATTCAAAATAGTCTGGATGCGCTGAGCGGAGTTTGCAGCTTCTTCCTGCGCGACAGCAAGATCTTCTGCCATGCTGATAGCTTCGCGGGTTTGTGATTCCAGATATTCCTTTGCCGCTTGGAATTCAATCAATTGGTGATCCGAGCGATTTTCAGCCTGGCTGAATGATAAAACCATTCCAACAGAAGGAAAAAATTGAGCTCGGATATTCAGGGTATCTTCGTCGCTTACATGAAATTTATATTTCCAGTTGAATGAGTTATCTGATTTAGTCTCCTCATACATTTCCTTCATCAGCGATACTGTAAGGTTGTTTTCGTTTTGCAATTCTTTGTTTTGCAATGCTGTTTTAAGAAGACTATCTATCGGAGCTCCATTGATATCATCAACAGCAATATCAAGGGAATTAAGTAATTCGTGGTTCCATTTAATCAGACATAAATGGCTGTCAAACAGCGCAACACCAACAGGTAAACTATCAATAATAGCCTGCAGCTCAAATAAACCCGAGGATTTATTTTGATTAAATTTCCTCATGCTGTTATTCAATTGGTTCATAGTTTCCCAGATTAATTACATAACATCCCGGAACTTTAATGAGGCAAGTTTAATTTTGCGTTAATTTCCAATAATTTGGGATATTTCAGGGTGCCGAAATTGGGAAATATAGTTGCTGTTCAGATGGCTTGAAATTTTCAATAACAGAACGGGCTTTTTCAGATTTAAACCAATCAATAACCAATTTCTGGTTTTGAGCGGAAATATGAGGATGTTTTTCAGTGCTCACAGTAATAAGATGATATGTGTTTATCATATTTTCATCATTGCCTAGGAGAATTTTGTGTTTTCCCTTATTTTCATAAGTCGCCCAGGTCGCACTATCAGCCAAAACATATGCGGTTTTTTCAATGGCCACATTAAGTGTTCGCCCCATTCCGGTACCTGTTTGTATATAACGCTCCTGTTCCATTTCCTGTGGGTTATAATTAATAGATTGCCATAATTTTAATTCAGCAAAATGAGTGCCACTCTGATCGGCACGCGATACAAAAGTCGAGCCGGATTCAATAATTTTTCTAAAGGCATCCACAGCATTGGTGCTTGATGCTATATTTGCAGGGTCATCTGCCGGGCCAATCAGAACAAAGTAATTAAACATTATTGCAACCCGCTCATTTCCATAACCAGCATCCATAAACTCAATCTCGCTCTTTGGATCATGCACCAAAATCACATCTGCATTACCATCCATGGCTGAACGTAGTACCTTGCTGGTGCCAAACGCGACGCTATTAATTTTCAAGCCTGTATCTTTTTCAAGTTCCGGAATTATTGCACCAAGCAAACCTGAGTCCCGGGTAGTAGTGGTTGCCATGAATAGAATGGGTCGCTCACTTTTCATATTAATCGCAAATATCACGATGGCGGCTATAGTAAATATGGTAATGATGAGTAAACGTATAGCTATAGCCTTCCTTCAATGAATTTTTTGGCTTGGGTGCTTTTTGGACTGTTAAAAAAAGCATCTGCATTGGAAGTCTCAATCACTGAGCCATCTTCAATATATATAATGTCTTCAGCAATCCTTCGCGCTTGCATTAAATCATGACTTGCCATCACAATTGTCATGTTGCTTTCACGACTACGCCCAATCATATCTTCTAAAATGCTGGTTGCCTTTGGATCCAGATTGGCGGTCGGTTCATCCAAAAATAGAATATCCGGTTTTAGCAGTAATGCGCGCACAAGGGAGAGGCGTTGTTTTTCGCCACTTGAAAGTGACCGGGCGGGTCTGTCAGACATGGACTTCATGGAAAAATCTGCAAGCGCGTCCATTGCAATACTGTTCTGCTCTGATTTATGGATACCTTCCAGCCCCAGAATATAAGTCATGTTTTGTAAAACAGTCCTTCTCAGCAATACAGGTTTGGGAAAAACCATAGCACTTTTAAGAGTGTCTTGCCCCATTGTCAAAGTTCCGGTGGATGGCTTAAGCAGTCCATGACAAATTTTTAAAAGAATACTTTTTCCTGCACCGTTTGGCCCCAGTATTACAGTTGTGCGATGTGCGAAGATTTCCAGATTAGTGCTATGAAGTGCCTTACCCTTTTCATGGCTGTAGCTGACATCTTTCAGGGAGAGTGCAATTGGATCATTCATTGCGATAATTCCCCTGCATAATACTGTATCGATTGCGAACCAGGTACATGAATGTTGTAATCAGTAAAGACAAGGTAAGGAGTATAATCCCCAAGGCCATTGCCAGTTCCAGATTACCCTTACTAATTTCCATCTGGATGGATGTCGTCATTGTACGTGTGCTATGTTCAATATTTCCACCCACTATCATAACAGCGCCAACTTCTGCGATGGCACGGCCAAAACCGGCAAGAAGGACAGTAAGCAAGCCAATCCTTCCTTCCCAAAGAAGTGTTTTAATACGGCTTGAAAATGACAACCTTAAAGAACGAAACAGTTCGTCATATTCATAATTCATGTCTTCAACCGTCTGACGGCAAAGTGCCGTTATTATTGGAAAAATAAGTAAGCATTGGGCAATGATCATTGCTTCCGGGGTATATAATAAACCAAGAAGTCCTAATGGTCCGCTTCTTGACAGTAACATATAGACAACCAAACCGGCCACGACAGGTGGTAACCCCATAAAAGCATTTATGATGATTGTCAGAATCTTTGATCCCGTAAATTTACGAATGGCAAGAAGAGAGCCAAGAGGAAAACCTATCAAAGTAGCTAAGACAAGGGCAGTTAAGCTGACATAGAGAGATAGCCCAATGATTTCCATCAAATCGGCGTCGAATGAAAAAATCAAATAAAGCGATTGAATAAAAATTCCTGAATTTTCTGTCATATTTGTCTTTTATGCTTTGCTTGCGGCGAATCTAGCTGCTAAATCAGCACTAGTAAACTTGAATTTAATAGCTAATTAAAGGATTAAATGAATTTGGTTACAGCTGCAGATCACATATTGGATGTCAGTGGCCACAAATGTCCCATTCCTGTACTCAGATTACGACGGGCGCTTGAAAAATCTGTTGTTGGAACGGTTGTTGCATTAAAGGCCACAGATCCTATGACGCTTATTGATGTGCCCAATTTTTGTCGGGAAGCAGGTCATTTAATAGAAGATGTGGTAGAATCTGATGGTCAAATTACATATATCATCAGAAAATGCTCATAGCTTGGAAGAAAAATGAATATTGAAGAAGTTAAAGAAACATTTGAATTCATGGATGATTGGGAAGACAAGTACCGCTTCATCATTGATCTTGGGCGCAAGTTGCCGGAATTTGATCAAAATGACCAAACCGAAGAAAACCGTGTTCAGGGGTGTACCAGTAAGGTGTGGCTTGTCTATAGTCGTGATGGGGACAATATTCATTTCAGGGGCGATAGTGACGCACATATTGTCAAGGGGCTTGTTGCAATAATTCTAATGATTTTTTCCGGAAAAACACCTAAGGAGATTATTAGTATAGACGCTAAGAAAATTTTACACGAACTTGGCTTGTCTAAACATCTTTCACCTATGCGAACCAATGGTCTTTTTGCGATGGTTGAAAGAATTAAAGCTATCGGCGAGAGTTTCCTTTAAAAAAAGACCCCGGCATAGAGCCGGGGCGAGAGGGAAGATATCGGACAAGATGGATTTCCTGTCCTAAAGTAAATCGATTAAGCGATACTGTTTCGTTTTCTGATTTGTATGCAGCCGACAATCATTATTGCAGCAACAGCAATACCATACCAGAAGTTAGGGTCGGCAATGCTGGAAAGATATGTTCCAACCAAATCAAGCAGATCCATATTTTCATCCAGCTCAAAATAAATTTCAAGCCTGTCACCTATTTTATCAATAAAACTGAATCGTGATTCAATTGCCTGAAGCAGATAGGAATTATCAAAAAAGATGCCCTCAAATGCAGCAATCAAAATGGGTGCAACGAATGCTAGCAGGAAAGGAGACCGCTTTGAGAAACTGGAAACCAACATGAACCAGGTGATAATCGGGAGCACCCAGAAGATATTCACCATCGGGATAATTAAATTTAACGCCAATAAATCTATCAGGTTAATATTTGAAAAGACGATTTCCCAAGCACTAAAATTAGTGTTTATGGCAACAAACAGACCGAACAGAATTGCTGAGAAAGCTTGTATTAGCAATGCAAAACCAATCGCAATCAATGGTGTAACAATGACTGTGGTAGCTAGCTTAACAAGCACTTCCTGGGTATCTGAAACGGGCATTGATTTCCAGAAAAGGATGCTTTTATCTTTTCTTTCGTCATAAAGAACAGATAGAGCAATAAATATCATGCTAAACGTAACAGCAATGCCAATTATAGCTGAAGGTAGCATTATAAATACCGTTATAAACTTTGATGCTTCTTCTGGCAGATCATGGGGCTGGGATAGATGATCACGTATCGTTTCACCATCAACCAAAATACCGCTTCCATTGATAAGTCCAACGATAGAGAAAAAGATAATCAGCCCGGAAACGACCATTGGCGTCGTGAGAATCGCGCGTTTGTTATCCCATAGTTCCTTTAGGAATAGGGCCTTAATCGGGCTATAGCCATTTATTGTAGTTATATTCGAAAACATTTTATTCTCCGTTTATTATGTAGTGCTCTAAATAAATAGGCATTGCCCAATGGCACAAACCATGATTTTATCTTTTGTAAACCCACTTTTTCTTTCTTCTGTTTCATTGCCGAAACTTGACGATGTCAGCCCCCTCATGCCTATGGTGGCAATAAAAAGTAGAAAACAAATCAGACCAACATTTATAAAAGTATATATTTTCCGGTTTTTGATGGTTGCATTTTCTGCTTTCATGATTGTTCTCCTGTCATAAGGGTCACGAAAAGATCAGAAAGTGAAAGTCTTCTTACTTCTCCGAACGCCTGAAGGGTATTGCGGTCATGATTATTGAATACAAAGCTCACACGGCCGAGAGATTTCATTTCCCTGTATGGGGAAAGGGCCCTTGCTTCATCAATATGTTGTGGGTGCGGTTCCAGCACTTTCCAGGTTGAAAGCGTTTCTTCCATACTGGCGTTATACATAATTTCACCTTCTTTTATGAAGATGACATCAGTCAGGATATTCTCAATTTCGTCTACCTGGTGGGTTGTAACCAGAATAGTTCTGTCTTCGTCAAAATAATCTTCAAGAAGCTGATCATAAAAAGTTTTGCGGTATAGAATATCCAGGCCAAGTGTTGGTTCATCAAGTACAAGAATTTTTGCGTCAATCGCCATAATTAATGACAGATGCAGCTGCACAATCATACCTTTGGAAAGCTGGCCTACCTTTTTATCCATCGGAATGGATGTACCCGCTAAAAATCCTAATGCCTTTTCACGGTTAAACTTGGGATGTACACCTTCCACATATTGAATTATTTCAGAAACTCTTATCCATTTTGGTAGTGTCGCTACATCCGAAATGAAGCATACTTCTTTCATAAGTTGATCGCGTTGCGTGTGTGGATCAAACCCCAGCACATTAAGTTCCCCATCATAGGAACTAAGGCCGAGAATGGCATTAATCATCGTAGTTTTTCCAGCACCATTAGCACCGATTAGTCCAACTATCTGTCCTTTTTCAATAGAGACACTTATGTTTTGCAATGCTTTAAAGTCGCCATATGATTTGCTCAGGTTTTTTGCGCTGATATAAGTTGTCATTGTTATGTCCTCTGATTTATTCATTATCGTTTTGCGCATCAGCATCAAATGTGCCAAGTAATTCATGTATGTTCAGGCCCAGCCGATTAATCTGTTCGATTATTTTAGGCCATTCAACTTCAAGGAACGCTTTTTGTTCCGCTTTAAGCAAGTTCTCCCGCGCTCCATCCAGAATAAACATACCTAGTCCTCTACGTTTTTCTACAAGTCCGTCGTCAACCAGTTCTGCATAGGCTTTAGAGGCTGTAATCGGGTTAATTTGATATTCAACTGCAACCTTTCTGACGGAAGGAAGAGCGTCACCTTCTGAAAGTACACCATCCATTATCATCGCAAGAATTTTATCCTTGAGCTGAAGGTATATAGGTTTATCGTCTGTCCATTGCTCTGCCACAGTATTTTCCAATCTTACATTCTTAAGCGTCAGTATTCTTATTGATAATTTTTTGGTGATGCGTTTTATACTACTGAAATATAAGTAGTTATTTCCGCATGGCTTCGTTGTTTGATATCAGTTTGATATTGGCTGACATTTGCAATAACGAAAAGAACAAGAAGTCCTAATAATTCAAACGTGGATATTATTTTTCCGTTTTCGGTTTTACGTCCATAAGAAATTGTTTTAGCTTTCGCTCCTACCAAGCCCATGAAGCCATTTCTGTGTTCGTTTGTATATAAGTTAAACATTTTATATTCCTAAAATTCAGCAATAGTGTGTTTTAGTGTTTAAGTGTTGTAGTTATATATAACACTATATCAACAATAGTCAATAATAATTTTATCTGTTCTTCGCAATTTTTATAAAAATATTATATTTCAATAGGTTGTGTGATGTTAAAATTTTTCCAAATTGTGTATATAGGTGTTATAGTTGTGCTCATTAGGCGTAAATCAGGTGCAATATAGATGCAAAAAGAATCAATTTACAAACAGGTCGAAGCGGAAATTTACCATGTTACGGAGGGTGAGAATAACATCATCGCTAACATGGCATCAGTCAGTTGTTTGCTAAATCTGGCATTTGAAGATTTCTTTTGGGTTGGGTTTTATATAGTGGACCCTAAAAAGGAACGCGAGCTAGTGGTTGGCCCCTATCAGGGGACTTTAGGGTGCCTGCGAATTTCTTTTGATCGTGGAGTATGTGGTGCTGCTGCCCAATCCGGTAAAACCCAGATCGTTGCAAATGTCCATGACTTTCCAGGCCATATTGCCTGTGACAGTCAGACCAATTCAGAAATTGTTGTGCCCGTATATAATAAGAAGAACGAGCTTATTGCCGTTTTTGATGTTGACAGTACAAAACTGTGCACGTTTGATGATATTGATAAATTTTGGCTAGAAAAAATACTTAAAACGGTGTTTGAAAAATAAATATAAAATCAGAATGGTATACAAATGATCAAAAAAATTGGATCAATTATTTTAGGTTTGGCTGTGTTTGGATGTTCAGAACAGGCTGTTGTGGATGTTGAAAAAGCGGATTTAATTGTTGAAAATGGTAAACTTTACTCCTTGTCCTGGGATGATCCATCTGTGGAAGGTATTCCTGCAGCCAACGCTCCGTTCATTGATGGCAGATGGTCATCAGATGGTGAGGCGGTAGCCATAAAAGGAGGCCTTATTTTAGCTGTCGGAACTACCGAAGAGCTTGCTGTTTATAAAGGGGGGACAACGAAAGTTATTGACCTTAAGGGAGCGTATATCATCCCGGGTCTGGTAGATAGCCATACGCATATTAATGAACTTGGAGCAACATTTGATAATGTAGATCTGTTTGGTGTTGAAACGGAAGAAGAAGTTGCGCAGCGTGTCGTAAATTTTATTGTTGAAAATAATATTCCAAAAGGTGAATGGGTTGTCGCACGTGGTTATGACGAGGGAAAATGGGCGGACAAAAACCCAACTTATAAGATTATCTCAAAGGCTGTGCCAGATAATCCTGTCTATATCGACGGAGCAACCGGCTTTTCTGCCTATGGCAACATGCTTGCAATGGAAGCATCCGGAATTACCCGCGATACAGAAAACCCGGTAGGCGGCGAAATCATCCGTGATGAAAATGGTGATCCTACTGGTGAAGTGCGTAATCGGGGAGTTACACTTTATCGCAATGCCATTCCAACGTTAAGTCTTGACCAATGGAAACGTCGCCTGACCAATGGTCTTAATGAAATGGCAAGGGCCGGCTTTACTACTGTTCACAATGCCGGAACCGATACACCAATGATGGATGGTTTTGAGGCTCTTGCAGAGGAGAATAAACTTCCGATCAGGGTGTATGCAATGATTAGTGGTCGTGACAAACCACAGATGGAAGAGTGGCGTGCATCAGGCCCCAGAATTTATGATAATAACATGCTTTTTATAAGATCTGTTAAAGGATATTATGATGGATCATTAGGAGCACGTGGTGCAAAACTTATTGAAGAATATTCGGATCAGCCAGGCCAAATTGGTGTTTCAGGTGAGGATTATGGATTTTTCGTAGATGAAATTGGAGCAATGGTGCAGGCAGGTTTCCAAGTAAATGTTCATGCTATTGGAGATGGTGGCAACCGAGAAGTGCTTCATTTTTTCCGTGATAATTTTAAGATCAATCCCGAATTGCAGAACAACCGCCATCGTATTGAGCATGCACAGGTGGTTCACCCGGATGATTTTAAGCTTTTTGATGAGCTTGATATCATTGCGGCGGTGCAACCGCCCTTTGTAGCAGAAGACAAGGCATGGACCGAGGATCGTATCGGACCGGAAAGGTCAAAAGGTGCTTATGCATGGCGTACATTCCGCCTGCACAATGTCCCTTTGAGCTTTGGTTCTGACCTTATGGGGTATGACTGGAATATTTTCTATGGCCTTCATTCGGTCATTACACGTCAGGACCGTGATGGAAGGCCTGCCAATGGATGGTATCCTGAAGAAAGGCTTACCTCCGAAGAAGCATTGCGCGGTTATACAACTGGGGCCGCTTATGCTGCGTTTCTAGAAGAAAAAACAGGAATGATTAAGAAAGGAATGTGGGCAGATATAACAATTGTTGATACAGACATTTTAAATGTTGGTGCTCAAAGACCAGCAGATTTACTTGGTGGCAATATATTAATGACAATAGTAGGGGGCAATATTGTTTATAAAGCTGAATAAGGAGGAAGGTGGTGTCGGAAGAACAAGATAACGCAGGCATTATAACTCACCCACCCTTTTTTTATATCATAGCTGTTTTAGTTGCGATTGTTATTGATCATTTTATTTCCCTATCATTTGGAAATCCGACAATGACCAAATATCTTGGCCTTGCTGTACTGGGGATGGGTATATTGATATTAATGCTGTCGGGAAGAATGTTTATTAAAAACAAGCAAAGCCCGAGTGTCCATGCGTCCCAGCCAAAGGTCATAACGGATGGAATATACGGAAAAACGAGAAACCCGATTTATCTGTCTGCACATATGTTTATCGCTTCTGCAGCGCTTTATTTTGACAATGTATGGATGCTTCTGATGCTAATGCCGATGACTTATATAATTACAAAATTTGTCATTGAAAAAGAGGAAACTTACCTCGAACGAAAATTTGGCGAAGCTTATCGCGACTATAAGAAAAGAGTTCGGCGCTGGCTCTGATGTCAATCACAATAAGTTGATGTGAATAACATTAGTATTTCTGGCCTTTGAATCTGATAGCCATTAAAATCGCCAATTGGTGGGAATTGAACTTATTTTGCTTTAGAGGGCAGGATGATGAACACCACTGCGCAAATAACATTATTTTCCATAGTAAAGTTTTATTTAAATATTTCTGTGCAGTCAGACGTTGTCACACGAATATGACTGTCTGGGGTGATTTGCGTCATATAAGAAAATAAATATTACGAAACGGAGGAAAAATTGAAATCAAATATATTGAAACTACTGGTGGCTTTTCTAGCATTTGGGTTACTAACCTTTAGCCCGGTTCAGGCGCAGAATATTGACGACATAATCAGAGCGGCTGTTGACAATCCAGCACGCGCAGAACGAAATCGAAGTCGCGATGAACTCAGAAAACCCATGGATGTGATTAAATTTATGGGTGTTGAACCAGGCATGACCATATTGGATATGTATGCTGATGGCTCATATTATACGGAAATTCTTGCTGATATCGTTGGTGATGACGGACGTGTTATCGCCCATTTATTTCCGCAAGCAGGTATGAATCCAGATAATCCGACAACAACATATATTAGAACATCGGCTCATTTGAAAAATGTTGTGCCTATTTTTGCGGATATAAATGATCTTGATTTAGCGGAAGACAGTATTGATCAGGTTTTCATAATTCAATTTTATCATGATTTTTACTATAAACCGCTTAATGTTAATTTAGATAGAATTCTATCTGTCTATAAAAAAATGTTAAAGCCGGGCGGCATTGTCGCAATTGTCGATCATGAAGCGATAAAAGGGGCTCCCAGTTCAGTAGGGGATACATTACACAGAATTGATCCTGAAATTGTGATTAACGATATGACAAATGCAGGTTTTAGCTACGAAGGCAAATTGGATATACTGCTTAATGATACAGATGATAAATCAATATCTGTTTTTGATGAAAGTGTTCGTGGCAAAACAAGCCGATTTATCCTGAAATTCAGAAATCCCGAATGAAATAACGAAATAGTTTTAAAAGAAAGTCCCCCGTTTAAGTGCGGGGGACTTTTTTATCATTGCTTATCTTCCTTTGCCAAGGCTATATAGTGCAAGTTTTATTTGAATCGACGTGAGGAAAAAATGGCATCCTACCAATATAGCTACGTAATGAAAGGGTTGGGAAAAACCTATCCAGGGGCAAAACCTACATTTAGCGATATTACTTTATCTTTTCTGCCCGATGCCAAAATAGCTATTATCGGCGTTAATGGTGCCGGTAAATCAACGTTGATGAAAATCATTGCCGGCATAGACAAGGATTACGTTGGCGAAGCCTGGGCCGCAGAAGGTGTGCGTGTAGGTTATCTTGAGCAGGAACCGCATCTGGATCCAGATAAAAATGTTTTTGATAATGTCATGGATGGCATGGGTGAAATAAAGCGCGTCGTTGATGAGTTTAACGAAATCAGTGCCAAATTTGCAGAGCCTATGTCCGATGATGAAATGAATGATTTGATCGCCAGACAGGGTGAGTTACAGGATAAAATTGATGCTGCGGATGCCTGGGATCTGGATAGTCGGGTTGAGCTTGCGATGGAAGCACTTCGCTGCCCTCCAAAAGAGGCTGATGTCACCGTTCTTTCCGGGGGAGAACGTCGTCGGGTTGCACTTTGTAGACTGCTTCTGGAAAAACCTGAAATTCTCTTACTTGATGAGCCGACAAACCATCTGGATGCAGAATCGGTCGCTTGGCTTGAAAACCATCTAAAGGAATATTCGGGTACAGTTATCCTTGTAACCCATGACCGCTATTTTCTTGATAATGTTGTTAACTGGGTTCTTGAGCTGGATCGGGGCCGCGCCATCCCATATGAAGGGCATTATTCATCCTGGCTGGAACAGAAAGAAAAACGACTGCTTCTTGAAGAACGGATGGAAGCTGGGCGCAAGCGTACGATGAAACGCGAACTTAAATGGATACAGCAATCGCCAAAAGCACGGCAGGCAAAAAGTAAAGCCCGTATCAAAGCTTATGATGATCTGCTTGCGGCTGCACAAGAAGGCCGTAATGGTGAAGCACAAATCCAGATTCCGGTTGGCCCCCGTCTTGGTGGCAATGTTATTGAGGCAGAAAAACTAAACAAGGGATATGGTGACCGCCTTTTGATTGAAGATCTGGATTTCCGTTTACCGCCAGGTGGTATAGTAGGGGTGATTGGCCCTAATGGGGCGGGTAAATCCACACTTTTTAAAATGATTATAGGCAATGAAAAACCTGACTCAGGAACGATCAAAGTTGGTGAAACCGTTCTCCTTGGTTATGTGGATCAAAGTCGCGACGGACTTGATAATAATAAATCAGTATGGGAAGAAATTTCTGATGGACTTGATGTATTTGATTTCAATGGCCGAAAAGTACCTACGCGCGCCTATGTAGGAAATTTTAATTTTAAAGGAACGGATCAACAAAAGAAACTGGGACAGCTTTCAGGTGGTGAACGTAACCGTGTTCACTTGGCCAAAATGTTAAGAACGCCAGCAAACGTACTTCTTCTTGACGAACCGACAAATGACTTGGATGTGGAAACATTGAGCGCACTTGAGGCTGCACTTGAAGATTTCGCTGGTTGTGCTGTTATTATTTCGCATGACAGATGGTTTTTAAACAGGATTGCCACCCATATTCTAGCCTTTGAAGGCAATTCACATGTGGAATGGTTCGAAGGCAACTATGAAGAATACGAAGCCGACCGCCGCAGACGCCTTGGAGATGCTGCCGATCGCCCAACCAAGATGCAGTATAAAAAGCTGACTCGCTAATTAATTTTTGAACGAACGACAGCAATATTTTGTTTTAGAACATTCGTAAGGTCTTCATTTTCGGGTGCGTTCTCGAGTGAAAGTTCAAAATCAGCTAACGATTTTGGGAAATCCTGTACCATATAATATAGTGTGGCACGCGTTTTTAAACTTTCCCAGTGCGTTGGAGATAAATCTATGGACGTATCGCAGGCTGTCATTGCTTCTTCATTTTTTTGCTGTCCTGCTAAACTTACACAAAGTGCATTGTAAGCTTCCCTATATAAACCTGTTTTTGACATTCCGCTTCTGCTATTGCGGTCTTCTGCTCTGATAATACGTGTAGAACGACTTTCCGCCCTTTCATATTCACCTTTGTTTATATGATCACGTATTCTTTTTATTGCTTCATATTCATTATTATTGAATGTTTCGACTGTGCCAGCGGATCTACCTGTTGATTGGGATGTTTGTGCAATTGAAACTGTCGGAATAAAAGTTAATATAGCTAATAAAGTAATGACAATGCTGATGGTTTGGTTGAATTTATTTTTCATGATTAATTCCCCTCTAAACTTGGTTAACACAACACCATCAAAATTTAAAGTCACATTAATTTGAATTAAAATTCGAAATCGTCAAACTCTTCATCGAATAGATCGTCTTCTTCGCTGGTATCAAGGTCACCATTATTGATCTGGTATAATCGCAGTTGTCTGTAACTGCTTCTCATTGTCGCGTAAAGGTCGGTGGATGACCTGCTTAAATCATCCAGTGTTTCGAGATTTTCTTCCCTGTAAATCAACCCCCTTAGTGCCAGCCGTCCGTATCTTACATAGGTCCAGTTTCTGTGGCTTAGCCATAGACTGACGGGGTCATAAAAGAAATCAACGATAAAGCCTGAAAAATCTCTGGCATTAGAGGGTCCAAGCAGGGGTAGCATTAAAAATGGTCCTTCCGGAATGCCCCAAACTGCAAATGTCTCCCCGAAATCCTCATCATGTCCTTCTATTCCCCATCTATCTGCAGTATCAAATAGTCCTAATAAACCAAAGGTGGAGTTTATTAGAAAGCGCGAAACTGAAATGCCCGCTCGTTTTGGCTGCGCTTGTAAAGCATCATTTACGAACGTTACTGGTTCTCGCCAGTTTGTTACAAAATTCGAAATTCCGTCTCTAATATCAGGTGGTCCCCACATACGATAAAGACGCGCAGTAGGTTCCACAATGGCATCATCAAAAAACATATTCACTGCAAATATTTGCCTGTTCATAGGTTCAAGCGGGTCATTGGCTTCTTCATAATGAAGGCGTGCTTCGATATCTGACTGCGGTGGTTTTTTGGCACAGGCCGATATAAAAATAGCTGCTATACATATCAAGCAGAATTTTGAAAGTGTTTTTATCATATCTTTGTAAGACCCGTGGTCCAAAAATTTTTTCTTTTTCCTGCGCCACTTTTAACAATATAGTGTGAATATTAGATGAATAAATAGAACAAATCGCACAGGCCTAATATTATTCAACTTTAATTTTAATATCAACGCTAGCTTTACCAATGTTAAGGCTAAAGCGGCATTTATATTAGATACTTGTAAATAATATTTTATGAAAGTTGGTAATATTTTTTCAGCTTTATAGCATCTGAAAATTAGTTTTCATTTACGCGTGCTTGCGAGATTTTGATATTATGTTCTATGATTTTCTTAATTCTATCAACGTTTGGGGACATTTCATATGCTTTTTTATAATCTCTTAACGCGGCTTCAAAATTCTCTGAAGTATAGTTTAGGGATCCGCGGCTATTTATTGCTTGCCAACGATTTGGCGAATGATCAATTGCCGCGTTACAGGCATCCATCGCTTCAGAAAATTGTTTATCAGCAGTCAAACTTATGCATAGTGCATTATATCCATCATATAAATAACGGGAAGTTCGGCCCGATCTTTCATTTATAGAAAATGATTCAACAAATCTTCGTGCAAGTCGGACAGCGTCTGATGTCTTGCCTTCGTTGATTAGTTTTCTAACTCTTATAAGCTCATCACCGCTTTCCAGATTAATATTTGCCCCTGGTACTGCACCAGTCCAGGGTTCGTAATCCTGCGCTTGGCCCTTATTGGATAATGTTAAAAGGAAGAGCACAGCTATCAGTAAGGCACTTATTTTATTCTTTTTGTTCATACAATTAACCATCATCTAATATGCAAAGCGTTTCTTATAAAATGAGCAGTATA
>JAUILB010000127.1 GCA_030432815.1 Alphaproteobacteria bacterium
CACCGGGTGCTTTTCTTTGTGGGACAAAATCCCGGAATGACAGTTGCCGAACTTCTTAATATCCTGAATATCACCAAACAAAGCCTTTCAAGGGTACTCAGTACCCTGATCACTAAAGGATATATAGTTCAGGAAATCGGCCCGGAGGATCGCAGACAACGTCTGTTAAACCTAACAAATAAGGGAAAATCACTGCTTTTTGATGTATCCGAGCACCAAAAGGAACAAATGCTAAAAGCATTCCAGGATGCGGGGCTTGATAATATTGAAGGTTTCTGGAAAGTACTGATGTCATTAATCAAGCCGGAAAACCGTGATGAAATATTAAATTTAATCTTTAAAAATAACTGATTATATAATGTTATTAAATTAATACATTATTTATACATACTGTCCGGCGGCATGTCCTGATGCCCACGCCCACTGAAAATTAAATCCACCCAGATGGCCTGTCACATCAACCACTTCACCGATGAAATAAAGTCCGGGAATTTTCACACATTCCATTGTTTTTGATGATATTTCAGCGGTACTTACCCCGCCTCTTGTTACTTCCGCAGTTTTAAAACCTTCTGTGCCATTGGGTTTAATGCGCCAGTTGGTGATTACGTCCACAAGTTTTTGCAGCTTTTTGTAGGAAAGGTCCGCAAGCGTTCCTGATACGCCTGAATAATCACAGAGATAGGACGCGAGCCGTTTGGGAAGTATTTCTGAAAGCGCCGTTTGAATTTCCACCTTTGGAGTTTGCTGTTTTTTAATTTTTAATGTTTCAAATACATCATTATCAGGTGCCATATTAATAATAACATCCATGCCGCTACGCCAATAGGAAGAAATCTGCAGGATCGCTGGTCCGCTTAACCCCCTGTGAGTAAAGAGCAGTGCTTCCCGAAATATGGTTTTGCCGCAGCACACCTCAACATCCAGAGACACGCCTGAAAGAGTGCGAAAATCAAATATGAAATCCTCCCCAAAGGTCAGCGGTACAAGTGCCGGTACCGGATCAACCACTTTTAATTTAAAATACCGCGCAACGTCATATCCCCAACCTGTCGCACCCATTTTTGGAATAGAAGGCCCGCCTGTTGCTATCACCAATGATTTACAGGATTTAATTTCCCTGTCTAATACAATATCAAATTTTTCTTCTTTTTTATCAATGGCCTGTATAACTGTATCGGTGATTATTTCTACCCCCACAGTGTCGCATTCCCGCATTAGCATTTGGATTATTTCATTTGAACTTTCATCGCAGAATAACTGCCCAAGTGTTTTTTCGTGATATTTGATGTTATGCTTTTCCACCATTTGAATAAAATCACGCGGCTGAAACCTTTTTAAGGCTGATTTATGAAAATGCGGATTTTCGGAAATAAAATCAGCATGTGTTGTGTAAATATTGGTAAAATTACAGCGGCCACCACCTGAAATTCTTATCTTCTGTGCAACGGCCCTATTCTTTTCAATGACAAGAACCCGCCGCCCCCTTTTCCCTGCTTCTATGGCGCACATTAGCCCTGCCGCACCACCGCCGGCTATAATTACATCATAATCCGTCATCGTATAATCAGCTCGCCAGCTCTTTTGACCGGTTTCTGGCTTCCTGCATCGCCCGTCTTATGACCTTAGCTATGCCTTCATCCGACATAAGTACATCAAGCGCTGCCGCTGTTGTACCACCTGGACTGGTTACATTCTCACGAAGGCGGGCAGCACTTTCACCAGAAGCGTCCAGTAATGCCCCAGCCCCGCTAACAGTTTGATCCGCAAGTCTTCTGGAAAGTTCAGGTGATAATCCCAAGGATTCTCCAGCTGCAGCCATAACTTCCGCCAAATAAAAAACATAAGCGGGTCCGCTACCGCTCAAGGCAGTTACCGCATCCATAAGATTTTCATCATCCACCCATTCAACAATACCAACTGTTTTAAGAAGTGCTGAAGAAACCCTTCTCTGATCGTCATCAACCGGTGCATTGGCGATGCATACTGTTACCCCCTTGCCAATTGCTGCCGGGGTATTGGGCATTGCACGAATAATTGCCTGCTTCTTTCCAAACAAGTCTTCAAAAAATGCGATATTTTTACCTGCAGCTATCGATAATATTACTGCATCCGTTATTTTGAGCCCCTTTAAGGAAGCAAGTGCCTCCCCCATCATCTGCGGTTTTACAGCCACGATTATGATTGATGGTTTAAGTCGTTTAGGAATATCATTGATAGTTTTATGAAGCTGCTTTTTTTCAATAACAGGAAAGTTTTCCTTAATGGGATCCTGATAAGGATCAACAATATGAATAGCTTCATTCTGAAGCCCCTGATCAAGCCAGCCTGCCAGCATGGCACTGCCCATTTTTCCGCAGCCGATCAACAAGATCGGATTTTTTGAAGTTATGCTGGCAAATTTTGGCATCTAATATTCCTTAGGCATTCCCAACTGTTTCAAGCATTGCTGCTTCGATAGCTTCTTCAGCTGTTTTCCCCGCCCATGTTACAAATTGAAAAACAGGATAGTAGCGGTCTAGTTCTTCTATAATTCGTTTAGTTACAAAATCACACGATGCCGTGACATCCGCACCATTATCAGGAATAAGAGTAGAATGGCTAAAAAGAACCGTATTGTCATTGTCCCAGATACCAAAATGCCCCAAATCAATACGGTCATTTATTTTGATGATAAGCTCAATAATTTCCGTCCGCGATTTTTCAAGCACTCTTAAATCCAGTTGCGCAATCGTCTGCAGAATATTCTGCTCGGCGAGCCAGATATACCTAAGATGGAAATCACACCATTGGCCGCTAATCGCAGCAACAATTTCATCATTTTCGATGCGTTCATAAGGCCATTCATTTTGGCTAACAAGAAGCTCAAGGCTATCCAGTGGATTTGCCTGATCTTCACTCAGCTCTGAAACTGATAACATGTTATTTCTTCTTTTTTGTGAGTTTCGCGATTTCTTTTTCAAGTATTTCAAGCCTGGAAGCGAGTTCAGAATTTTCTTCGCGAGCGGCAATTGCCATTTCTTTAACGACTTCATATTCTTCACGGCTGACCAAATCCATGTCCATCAGTACGCGCTCAATGCGGGATTTGACCTGTTCTTCAATTTCGTTTTTAACACCATGAAGGGTACCGGCAGCGCTTTGTCCAAGTCTGGCCAGATCGCTGAGTATTTTATTGTCAGATTGCAAGGTAAAATCCTATCTTTTTTTAAGGCTCAGTTAATAGCAGAATACTAACATCAATTTTGCGCACTATGAACAAACAATTATCGGTTGCCAAGCAACTTTAAATATGGGACAAGTTTCTGAACTGCGAAACTCCTTTCTAATGCTTTGTTTCGCTTGATTTTCATTGGTTAATGGTACGATTTTATGACCGAATTTTTATTATCCGCCGCCCTCAGTTACCCTAATATTGATCCTGTTTTGTTTGAGCTGGGTCCTATTGTGATTCGCTGGTATTCTCTAGCCTATATTGGTGGACTTATATTTGCATGGATTTATATGAGCAGGCTTATACGTATCCAACCAGCGCCCTGCACACAGGAACATGTAAGCGATTATATCTTCTGGGCCATGATGGGGATAATATTGGGTGGACGACTGGGGTATGTGCTTTTTTACAATTTCGGGTATTACGTCAATAACCTAGGGGATGTATTAGCCGTTTGGGATGGCGGCATGTCATTTCACGGTGGATTTATCGGTGTATGTCTGGCTACGTGGTGGTTTGCAGTCAAAAACAAAATACCGCTCTTTCGTTTTGCAGATATCATAGCCTGTGCCAGCCCGATTGGCTTGATGCTTGGCCGTTTTGCAAATTTTATTAATGGTGAACTTTATGGTCGTCCGACAGATGCATGGATAGGAATGGTATTTCCCAATGGCGGACCACTCCCCCGCCACCCAAGCCAGCTTTATGAAGCCGTACTTGAAGGTTTGCTTCTATTTCTTGTGCTTTATGTCGCCTATAATTTCACAAACGCGCGCAAAAAACCGGGACTGATCACAGGTATGTTCATCATTGGATATGCGATTGCACGTACAATTGTTGAGCAATTCCGCGAACCAGACAACCATATCGGGTTTTTATTTGGTACAGATTTTATCACCATGGGATCATTGCTCAGCACACCTATGATATTGTTTGGGTTATATCTTATCTTCCGTCCCAAGAAGTCCGCACTATAGGGTAGAATAATGACGGATCTTAACGATCATCTAATAAAGCTCATAAAGCTTCACGGCCCTATTACGGTTAGTAACTATATGACCGAAGCACTAACCAATCCCAAATATGGTTATTATGTTAACCAGAACCCTTTTGGAAAGCATGGGGATTTTATCACTGCACCGGAAGTCAGCCAAATGTTCGGCGAAATGATCGGGCTCTGGTTTGCAGATTTATGGATCAAAATGAGCAGGCCTGGCAAGGTACATCTGATTGAACTTGGCCCAGGAAATGGTACATTAATGGCTGATATAGTTCGGGTATTTGACGCCGTTCCGGCGTTATTAAACTCGATCGAACTTCATTTTGTAGAAGCGGCGCCACAACTTATTGAAATACAAAAAGAAAAGTTTCGTGAATTTAAAGGAAAAAAAAATTGGCACGAAACAGTCAAATCAGCTCTTTCAGCATCGAAAGCCGAAGACGAAACAACCTTTATTATTGCAAATGAATTTCTTGATGCACTTCCCATTCGTCAATTCCAAAAAGGTGATTTGGGTTGGCACGAACGAATGGTAACCGTGAGCACAGATGGAAATCATCTGATCAATATGCTTTCCCCTTTCCCGGTTCAGGATGTCAAGTTACCCGAACATTTAATCAATGCCGAACAGCACAGCATTATCGAAATATCTCCGATGGCGGAATATTTGATTGCACAAATAGCAGACCATTTTAAATCTCAAAATGGTGCCGCACTTTTTATAGACTATGGATATACAGCCTACCAAACAGGCGAAACACTACAAGCAGTTGAAAAACATAAATATGCTGACGTTTTTAGCCGCCCCGGCCATGCCGATTTATCAGCACATGTAAATTTCAAAAAACTGATTGATATAGTGGAAAAAACGGGGATTAAATCACTTGGCCCGATACATCAGGGTAAGTTTCTAAATAATATGGGGATCGAAGAACGTGTCAGTATGTTATGCGAGTATGCATCACTTGAACAAAAAAAAGACATATTGGGTGGGCTAAATCGCCTCATTGCACCCGATGAGATGGGAACATTGTTCAAGGTAATGGGATTAATGTCCCGAACAGATATTGACGTGGCAGGATTTTAACATGGCCAGTTTTCATGAAAGCGATAAGTTAAAAACGATATCCACGATTAAGCATGGTTTTTTCAAACGATCCGGCGGGGTTTCATCTGGGATATATTCCAAATTAAATTGCAGAAGTGCTTCGGGCGATGATCTTTTTAATGTCAGAAAAAATCGCGACATTGCATTAAAATCACTCAGCCACCAAGCAGAAATGGCAAGTATAAAGCAAATTCATAGTGCCAATGTTCATATTTTTGATGGACAAAAAACCATACCGGAAGCCGATGGCATTGTCACAGATCAGAAAAATATCGCCTTATCCATTTCAACTGCGGACTGCGCACCTATTTTGCTTTCTGATCCTGTCGCAGGTGTTATAGGGGCTGCCCATGCGGGGTGGAAAGGCGCTTATAGCGGAATAATTGAAAATACGGTATCAGCCATGTGTGAATTGGGCGCAAAAGCAGAAAACATCACCGCGGCAATCGGTCCATGCATAGCGCAAAAATCATATGAGGTCGGCCCTGAACTTTATGATGCAATAGCGGATGGAAATTATTTTACAATGAGTAAAAAAGTGGGGCACTATATGTTTGATCTGGAAAACTATGTTTCAGACAAACTTTGGCAATCAAAAGTTACAAATATTGATTTACTCCAGCTTGATACATATGACGAAACAAACAATTTTTTCAGCTATAGAAGAACAACTCATTTGGGAGAAGAAGATTATGGCTGCCAAATATCAATCATTCTTCAACACTAATGTCAAAAAAATTATATTCAGAGTCGCTTTTTGAAAAAAAATATGTATAAAAGCAATTAGCTTTTTTAGGTGATAAAAGGGAACATTATTTAAATGAAAATTATTTCGGGAAACAGTAATATACCACTCGCCGAATCCATTGCCACTCACCTTGGGATGGAACTCACCAAATCAAACATCAAGCGTTTTTCCGACCAGGAAATATTCGTTGAAATTAAGGAAAATGTGCGTGGCGAAGACGTTTACGTCATCCAACCCACATCAAATCCCACCAATGACAGCGTAATGGAATTACTGATTGTCATTGATGCGTTAAAACGTGCATCAGCAAAACGCATTGTTGCCGTTATCCCTTATTACGGTTACGCCAGACAGGATCGCAAACCTGGACCAAGAACCCCGATCAGTGCAAAACTTATTGCAAACCTGATTACGACCGCAGGTGCCAATAAAGTTCTTACAATGGACCTCCATGCAGGGCAAATTCAGGGCTTCTTTGATATTCCGACAGATAACCTGTTTGCATCACCGGTTTTAGTCGAAGACATTTTGAAACGTTATGCCGACCGTGAAAAGCTGATGGTGGTTTCACCTGATGTTGGTGGCGTAGTACGCGCACGTGCTTATGCCAGCAAAATGGGTGTCCCACTTGCCATTATTGATAAACGGCGCGAAAAGGCTGGTGTTTCAGAAGTAATGAATATCATCGGTGAAGTGGAAGATTACCACTGCGTTTTCGTTGATGACATCGTAGACAGTGCCGGAACATTATGTAATGCGGCAGGCGCACTTGTTATGCAGGGCGGTGCAAAATCTGTAAGCGCTTATGTTTCCCACGGTGTTTTTTCCGGCCCGGCAATTGATCGGATAAACAATTCAGCACTTGAGCATGTGGTCACGACAAATTCTATTCAGGCTACCCCTGCTGTCGAAGCCTGTGAGAAAATAATTCAGATCAGTATTGCACCACTTTTTGCTAAAGCAATTCGCCGGATACACGAGGAAAGTTCCGTTTCAGTTCTTTTCGAATAAAAACGAAAAAAACCATTGTAATTTATTCTGATACCCTTTAAAAGCGGCGCTCATAAGGGTCTGTTTCATATTGGACACAGGCCCTTTGATATTGGCACCCCTGGAGGCTAATATCATTTTTAAAATTTTGGAGAAATATAATGGCTACTAATACAGTTATTAAGGCAAAATTGCGCACAAAAGCGGGTAAGGGGTCCTCTCGTGCAATACGTAGAGAAGGCAGACTGCCAGCAGTTGTTTACGGCGCAAAAAAAGATGTAGAACCAATCACCGTTGATTTGGTTGCTATTCAAAAATTATTAAACACTGGTGGTTTCTTAAATTCGACATACGATATCGTAGTTGAAGGTGGGAAAAAGCAAATGGTGCTGCCACGGGATGTACAGTTCCACCCGGTCACAGACTGGCCTCTACATATCGATTTCCTTCGCTTGGCTGAAGACGAAATCATTGCTATTAACGTACCTGTTCACTTCCTTAACGAAGAAGAATGCCCGGGAATTAAACAAGGCGGCATTATTAACGCTGTGCGTCATGACATCGAACTTGCTTGTCCTGCAAACGCCATTCCTGAAAGTATCGATATTGATCTTACAGGAC
>JAUILB010000128.1 GCA_030432815.1 Alphaproteobacteria bacterium
TGTTGCCCATAAAGCGAAGCAGGAACAGGAACATATTGATGAAGTCAAGATAAAGGGCCAAAGCCCCCATAATGGCTTTCTTGGTTGCTGTTTCTGAATGTTCGCCTTCAAGATACATAAGTTTGATTTTTTGTGTATCATAAGCTGTCAGACCTGCAAATATAAGCACACCGGCAACTGAGATTACGAACTCCATAGCGGAAGATTGCATAAATATATTAACAATCATCGCGATGATGAGTCCGAATAAGCCCATGATCAGAAACGAACCAAACCCGCTTAAATTTTTCTTGGTTGTATAGCCATAAAGACTAAGGGATCCAAACGCGGCAGCGGTTACAAAGAATGTTTTAACAACACTTGCACCAGTATAAACCAGTAATATTGATGATAGGGATACACCTACCAAAGCGGCATAGACCCAGAAAACCAATTGCGCTGTACTTGCCTGCATCCGGTTAATACCAAATCCCAGAAATAGAACAAGGCCAAGTGGTGCAAACATCGCTACATAGCCAAGTCCGGTGATTCCGGTTGGAGAGAAAAACAGATTTATAAGCGATGTGTTCGCAGTGACATACGCAGCTAGGCCAGTAAGCGCAAGAGCCGAACACATGTAATTATACACGGTCAGCATGTAGGCGCGTAAGCCTTCATCAATTTCGGCTTGGCTACGTGTCGGGGCCGAAGAATAATATTGATTGCGATCAACCATTAATCAGTTTCCTTTCAATTGGTTAAATAGCTGTTTTTACAGTTATAACATATATTGGTATTGCTGTACAAATATTCAAGTGTTTAATAATTTATGTTCGTGAATAATATATTTTAAGAAACCTTGTGCTGCGCGGTCAATAAAATCATAGGCGATATTAAAATCTTCAGTATCACCATAATAGGGATCAGGCACTTCGGTGATACCGGGGCTATTTTCGGCAAAAGACATAAATAAATGAAGTTTATGTTGGTGCTCAGGTGGGCAATTACGCTGCATTATCATTAAATTGTCCGTATCCATCGCTAAAAGATAGGTAAAATCTGAGAAATCCTGCATGGTTAGCTTTCTGGCTTTTAAATCCCCGATATCAACACCGAATTTAAGTGCAGTAAGCTGTGCTCTTTTGTCAGGTGGGGTTGCCAGATGATATCCGGCGGTGCCGGCTGAATCGATATATATTTTTTTTGTAAAACCGTCTTCAATGCCTGCTTTATTTGCATGGTGCCTGAATACGCCTTCGGCTGTAGGGGATCTGCATATGTTACCAAGACATACAAATAAGATCTTAACCATTTAAAATTAATTCCATTTACGCATTTATACTAATTAGATTTGGTATTTAAGGATAATTATAAATATAACGCAACCGCTATTTCAAAATTTAATTATTTTTTTGTCTGTTTTTATAAGCTTCGCGGTAAGCAATGAATAATGTTGATGCACATATAAGCGAACCACCTGAAATGGTCCAGATATCAGGTAATTCTGAAAAAATAAAGAAACCGGCAATTGCCGCAAATACAATTCTTAAATATTCAAATGGGGTTACCAGCGTTACATCAGCATATTTATAAGCACTGATCATTGAATATTGGGCGCAAAATGTTGTCAGGCCCAACGCAGCAATCAAAATCATCTGACCCATTGATGGCGTGATCCAATAATAGGCCGCAGGAGCAGCACAAATGATAACAGTGCCAATATTGGCGTAAAGAACCAATGTTGTTGGATTATGGTCTTTGGTCAGAATTTTTGAGTAAATGGCAAGTACAGCCATTGAGAAGGCTGCAATCAGTGCTGCACCATGGGCCAACTCAAGCGCATCCGAGCCAGCATTATTCCAGGGGTGTAATATGATAAGAATGCCTAAAAACCCGACAATGGTTGCACTGGTTCTCAATATATGAATTTTTTCACCAAGAAAAATAGCTGCGAGGATAATTAAAAATAATGGTTTGGAAAATTGCAGGGATGTTACTTCCAATAGTGGCAGTCTTGATACTGCGTAAAAGTTACTGACCACAACAAGACATGTGAGGGCTGATCTTATTGCCATCATTTTAGGCTTGCTTGTACGGAACAGAATTTTTCCAAGATGAATATTGAACAACAGGGTTATGAGCACCGTAAATGCGCATCTGATCATAACCACTTCAAAGCTATTGAGATTTTGTCCCAGTTTTTTAATAAGTGTAGCGCTCATGGTTACGATGAGACAAAAAGCGATCATAAAGATAATCCCTTTTGCAGCGCTATAAGATGAAGAAGTTGAAGAATTCATTTATTTATCTTTTTCTTTCTTCAAAATGTTTTGCCATTGACACGAGCCGGACATGTTATCTTTTGCATGTTCAGGAACGGTCAATAACTAATCCTTAAAAGGGTAAGATCAGTGAATATCGACGTCCAGCCACTCTTCAATTTCTTCGGGAATATCCGGATCGGGTAAATCTGGCGTATCCATCATCAGGAAGGCAAAATTATCAGCAATAATTTCTTCGGGATGATAATCAAAATTTGTATTATGCCCAACTTGTTCATAGTAATCGGGGACATCTTTGTGTTTATAAATTTTGGCTGATCCATCGGGGTTCGTTACAGGCTTACATACACCATTTTCAACGGTTACTTCAATAAGATCACCTGAAATATGCCCGTCAAAGCCACGTTCAACAGTTGGATCGAAACCGTCATATGTTGTATGAAGGTAGTTCATTACATAAGTATCTCTGTCATCAATTTCGACAGGTAAGTAAAATTCCGTGAAGGGAGCCTCAGGATTGCGGATTGTGTATTTGTCAATCTGTTCGGTTGGTAGAAAATAGCAGGGTCTAAAGTCTATTATTTCATATAGGCTTGCGCGTCTAATACGGTGATTTCGTGAAAGAATATGGAATATTTGGTGAAAAAAGAGTTTTGTTGAAATGGACGTTCTGCGGGCGGGCGAAACGAATGCATTTCCACGAGTATGCGGGATGCCACTTGCAACGGCATCGGTCACTTTAATGAAATAAACTGTATCCGGCAGTAAATGTTCTATTTTCTCGAGTTTCTTTTTATGAGTTACGAGTAGAGCCTTCATAATTGCTTTTTCGGCTTCGGGCCATTCAATTACATTGGCCGCATAAAAGGCTTTAAGGTCATCTATGGTTTTGTCAGCCGTAGGCGAGCCGATCTGTAACGCAATTTCAATCGGTTTCATTGTTGTAAGATATTCATCGTCGGCAGTCAGAATTCTTATTGCTGTTTCCTTATCAGCGAATTTAAATTCTGTCGCTTGAACAGGCGTGGATATAAAGGAAATCATTCCTACCATTGTAAAAATGACAGATTTTAAATACGACATAAAGGTAATCGTCTCTTTAATTTTTGTCTTAATTTTATCATACGCGCCCAACAATGGTTCACGCAAAACTATAATAGTATAACATAATTACTATTTTTTTATAGTAAACCTTTATCCACCAAAAAATCGGCTTCTGTGCGTTCTTTTACATCATTAATGGTAATTTCAGGTGCTAATTCTATCAAAATGGGACCATTTTCTTCGATTACGAATACCCCCACATCTGAGATGATCATATCAACTACCTTTACGCCGGTAAGTGGTAAAGTGCATTTTTTAAGGAATTTTGCACTTCCGTCACGGGCATTGTGATCCATAATCACAACAACTTTTTTAACGCCGGCTACCAAATCCATGGCCCCGCCCATACCTTTTACCATTTTACCCGGTATCATCCAATTGGCCAGATCACCTTCCTGGGAAACCTGCATGGCCCCTAAAATACTAAGGTCGATATGCCCGCCACGAATCATAGAAAAGCTATCTGCAGATGAAAAATAACTAGTACGGTTAAGCTCTGTTATCGTTTGTTTTCCTGCATTTATCAAATCCGGGTCTGCTTCATCTTCATAAGGAAACGGGCCCATACCAAGCATTCCGTTTTCACTTTGAAGGGTCACATCAACACCATCCGGTATATAATTTGCCACCAGCGTAGGAATACCAATGCCAAGATTGACATAATATCCGTCTTGTAATTCCTGTGCGGCACGGTTGGCCATTTCCTGTCTCGTCCACGCCATAAGATTTATCCTTCCTGCCTTGGTCTTGTTGTAAGCTGCTCAATGCGTTTTTCCAGACCATGTGATTTGATTAAGCGCTGAACAAATATGCCAGGTGTATGAATGTTATCGGCATCAAGTTCTCCCGGTTCGACAATTTCTTCTACTTCAGCCACAGTAATAGTACCTGCAGTTGCCATCATCGGGTTAAAATTTCGTGCTGTTTTGCGGTAAATAAGGTTACCTTCCGTATCACCTTTCCATGCTTTCACAAGTGACACATCGGCTTTTAGACCAGTTTCCATAATATATGTTTCACCATTGAAATCTTTATGTTCTTTTCCTTCGGCGATTAATGTGCCAACCCCGGTTTTTGTGTAAAATCCGGGAATCCCGGCTCCTCCTGCGCGAATGCGTTCTGCGAGTGTGCCTTGCGGATTGAATTCAAGATCAAGTTCTTTTGCAAGATACTGACGTTCAAATTCTTTATTTTCACCAACATATGAAGAAATCATTTTCTTTATTTGGCGGGTTTGTAAAAGAAGTCCGAGTCCGAAGTCATCAACTCCGGCATTATTGCTTATCGCCGTGATATCCTTAATGCCGCTCTTTTTTAAAGCAGCGATTAAATTTTCAGGGATACCACATAGACCGAAACCACCTGCCATGATTGTCATGCCATCAAATAGAATGCCTTCAAGGGCTGCTTCTGCATCTGTATAAAGTTTATTCATAGTGTAGTTCCTTGATATTAGTTTCATATGAAACAATATAGAGATAAAACAATTCTATCAATATGGCTATGATAATCTCAAATCAAATGAAATATAGGATAAAAATAGATGAAAATTTATAGGGCACAGTTGACAAATGTTATATTATAATCAAAATTCGGACAAATTTAATGACTAACATTCAATTAGTTTGCTACAGTGATAAAAAATAATACGCGAGGAACATTGATGAATAAGTTCATGACATGGCTATGGGTTGCCATTTCATTTGTAATCTTAAACTCCAACATTGCTATGGCCGACAGTAGGCAGCTACTCAGTAGCTTTCGGGATTGGGATGCTTTTGTTTTACAAACTGATGCTGGTGAGAAAGTCTGCTATATGATTTCTGTTCCCAAAACCCGTTCACCTAGCAACCTTCGTCATGGTAATCCGTTTGTGACTATAACCCACAAGCCCTCACGTGAAATCAGGAATGAATTTAATTTTATCGCAGGATATAGTTTCCAGCGTGGGTCAGCCGTTCAGGTGACAATAGATAATCAAAGAAAAAATGATCTTTTCACTGAACAGGATGGTGCCTGGGCATATGATTCACAACAGGATGATAATCTTGTCGCATCTATGAAACGCGGGAATAGTATGACACTCTCTGCCCGCAGTGGCCGCGGCAACGCGACGAGTTACAGATTTTCACTTTCCGGCTTTACAGCGGCCCATAACGCAATTACAAATGCCTGCCGGTAATTAACCCGTTAGCAAGCGTTATTGGCTTGTTAAATTTTTGAGAAAAGTTATGAAAACTTTACCCCTTGGTGTGGAGCCGGTTGTGGCGCCACGCCATAGTTTTGATGAGAACAGAAGTTTGATTGGTCTTTCGCATGATGAAGTGGCATCGAAACTTCTGGAAATAGGCGTGCCGGAAAAGCAATGTAAAATGCGGGCACAGCAGATCTGGCACTGGATTTATTTCAGAGGGGCGAAATCATTTGATGAAATGAGCAACATTTCAAAAGATATGCGCGCGAGGCTCAAAGAACATTTTGATGTAGGCCGACCCGAAATAATTGAAGCGTTGATTTCCAGTGACGGCACACGTAAATGGCTGATGAAATTTCCTGATGGTCAGGAAGTGGAAACTGTGTTCATCCCCGAAGCTGACAGGGGAACACTTTGTGTGTCATCCCAGGTTGGGTGTACGCTAACCTGTAAATTCTGTCATACCGGAACCCAGAGGCTTGTTCGTAATTTGACACCGACGGAAATTGTTATGCAGCTTCTTGTCGCGCGGGATTATTTGGGGGAATGGCCCAGTCCGTCTGAAGGGCGCCTTGTTTCCACAATCGTATTGATGGGTATGGGGGAGCCACTTTATAATTTTGAAAATGTCAGCAAGGCCATGCATATTGTAATGGATGATAATGGTATAAACCTGTCACGTCGCCGCATTACGCTTTCAACATCAGGTGTTGTCCCGGAAATATATCGCTGTGGTGAAGAAATGGGTGTAAATCTGGCAATATCGCTTCATGCGGTTAATGATAAAGTCCGCAGTGAAATAATGCCGATCAATAATAAGTACCCGATCGACGAGCTTATGACGGCTTGTAAAAATTATGCAGGTATTAAAAACAGCCGCAAAATTACATTTGAGTATATTCTGCTTAAAGACATAAATGACAGTGACGAAGACGCGCTTAATCTGGTGAAACTGATTAAGGATTATCAGATACCGGCGAAGGTCAATCTTATTCCCTTTAATCCATGGCCGGGATCATCTTATGAACGGCCAAGCAAAGCAAGGGTCGCAAGATTTTCCGATCTGATTTTCAGTGCCGGAATATCAGCACCTATCAGGACAACCCGTGGTGAGGATATACTTGCGGCATGTGGACAGCTAAAATCAGAATCTGAAAAGGCGCGTAAAAGCCGCGTTCAATAATAATTTGATTTCTTTTTGTGACTTTATGATTGGAAATGAATGATATTTTTTAGTTTAAAGCCTAAAAATATTTTACACTTTTATTCCTAAAGATTGTCGAGTAAAAGAAAAAGAATAAAGGATTGTTTTAAAGGTGCATTAATGATGAAGGCCCGCATTTATCAACCAACGAAAAACGCTATGCAGTCAGGGATGAAGCGCTGTAAAAAGTGGAAACTTGAATATGCTCCCGAAAAGGCCCGCCAGATCGACCCGCTTATGGGATGGACGGGTTCTTCTGATATGAACAGCCAGATCACTTTAACCTTTGACAGCAAGCAGGATGCTGTGGCATATGCAGAGCGCAATGGAATTGATTATGTTGTTCATGAGCCGCACGTCCGCAAAAAACGCCTTAAAAACTATGCGGATGTTTTTGCTTTCCGTCCATAATCATCAAATTTTGTTTATTGCGCGCTCGTAGCTCAGCTGGATAGAGCAACGGACTTCTAATCCGTAGGTCGCAGGTTCGAATCCTGCCGAGCGCGCCATATATTAAATCCCGTTCCAGCTTTTAGACATTATCTAAATCAGCTTTTTTGCGTTGCAGAATTAAAAATATCAGCAGCGTCGTAATACCGCATCCAAAATATCCTGCTATGATAGGCTCCACGGTTCCATCATACATTTGCCCGATAAGACCGCCTACAAGAACGGCGGCAAGAGTTTGTATTGCGCTAATAACGGATGTTGCCAAACCGGCCATATGACCAAATGGCTGTAGCGCCAGACTGTTAAAATTACCAAACAATGGGCCCAGACAGAAAAAATTAAACAGCATATAGATAAAAAAAGCCGGAAAGGTCAGGTTGCCATCGGCAGCAATGCTTAAACCAAGAAACACGATAGAT
>JAUILB010000129.1 GCA_030432815.1 Alphaproteobacteria bacterium
GCCAATCTAGGAGGGGCGCTGGTACATCCAACACAATTTTATTCCATTATTTCCAATATTTTTATCGGTATGGTGATGTTCAGAATGCTGATGGTAGGGTCACAATCCGCCAATGTGGTTAGCGTTTATTTGATACTATCCAGTTTAGCCCGTTTTGTAGAAGAAACATATAGAGGTGAACCGCAAACACCCAAACCGGCTGGTCTTAGCATATACCAATGGTTAAGTATTGTTGGGCTCTTTGCTGGAACTGTTTTTACAATGATACCAAGCGCAAATGTCTCTTTCGCCGGAATGCCGGGTGATCCGTTGATATGGGGCGTTTCAATATGCTTCAGTGCTATCATAGCACTCATTATGAGTGTCGATATCCCCAATTCCGAAAAAAGATTTGCGCGGTTGACTTGAAAAAAAGATAAAATAAACAGGAGTTATAATGATGACAATAAATGTAGTGATAACAGGGGCAAACAGAGGGATTGGACTGTCACTTGGTAAACAATATAAAACCCAAGGAGCAAATGTCATTGCAGTATGCCGGAATTCAAATGCGGATATGGAACAGGTTGCTGATACTGTTATTGAAGGCATTGATGTTGGCAGCGCGGATGATTGTGAACAACTTTTTCAGAAACTCTCAGGTGTTAATATTGATATACTCATTAATAATGCGGGAATTCTTGGTAGAGAAAAGCTAGGACAGATAGATTATGCAGCAGTTGAAAAACAGTTTATGATAAATTCTGTTGCGCCACTCCGTGTTACTGAAGGGCTTATAGAAAATCTTGGAACAGCTGGTAAAGTGGCGATAATAACCAGCCGTATGGGGTCAATTGCTGATAATAGCAGCGGTAATTCATATGGATACAGAATGTCTAAAGCAGCCGTTAATGCAGCGGGTAAATCCCTGGCGATCGATTTGAAACCAAAAGGAATTGCGGTCGGCATTTTTCATCCGGGATGGGTCACAACCGATATGACAGGAGGAACGGGTGAAATTACACCGGATCAGTCCGCTGAACGGCTTGTGGGGCTAATTGGAACTCTTGACTTGTCAAATACGGGTACATTCTGGCATTCAAACGGGGAAATATTACCCTGGTAAAGTCTTGAAATGGATTTAAAAAACTACCTTAAATCATATGAAGGTAGCCAGTCATCATTAATTATATGTCTTCCTGCCAAAAGTCCACATAATCGACTTTATAGCCATCAGCTGTATCAAAATAACAATAAAAATAATATATGATGATGGATAGTATGCCGAAATCAGGAAAGTCAGAAGTGTCATGAATCCCGGTATTATGGCATATGAAAATTGCGTGGTTACATGGTCTATATGTGGGCAGTCAGCTCCCATTGAAGCAAGGACGGTTGTATCCGATATGGGGGATGTGTGATCACCGAACAATCCGCCGCTTAATACCGCCGCAATGGTAAGCTCAAGAGGAGCGTTTAATGTATATGCCACTGGAATGACAATAATAAGTAATATTGCAAATGTGCCATAGGAAGAACCGGTTGCAAACGACATTGTGGCACCAATCATAAATACGATGGGGGGGATAAAATTTGGTGAAATTCTATCACCTATAATTGCGGCAAGATAATACCCCGTTTTCAGATCCTTACATATAGAACTTAGTGACCAGGCAAGAACCATGACGAGACAAAGGAAAACAAGGTTTTGCATTCCTTTTATATATTCCTGAAAACTTCGTTCATAGGAAAATTTTCTTTGCTGCTTCATGATATATGCGCAGGCGATTGATGCGAATATGTATGCAGTTAATATTCCACCACGCATATGGATACTTTGGACACCGGTTGTTGTCACGAAATACCCCATGTAAACAGCCATGGTAATGAACAGAACTCCCAACGGTAACAGAACATTCCTTAAAGTCGATTTGTTATCTTTTATATCACTAACACGCTCATTTCCGTTAGTGTCTGTCATTGATTCCATTTCCCGATTAAATTTTTCCTGTGCCTGTGCCATTAGACCGTAATCTTTGCCGGTTGATAAAATCATAGGAATGGCAAGAAGTGCAAGAAACGCATAGAATTGATAGGGCCATACACTTAATAAAACCTGATAGGGTTCTGCTTCAATACCAACGTCTCCATAAGTATTCTCAATCAGGTTCATAATATATATGCCCCAACTGATGAATGGGACAAGTATGCTGACGGGTGCAGCCGTCGTATCAATAATATAGGCCAGTTTTTCCCTGCAGATTTTTAACCGTTTAAAAATGGGTCTGAATAAGGGGCCAACAATTAATGCGTTGCCGGAGTCTGTAAAGAATACACTCAAGCCGGCACACCACGCAGCAAATTGTGCTCGGCCGGGGTTCGATACAAATTTTGCGACTACTGATGAAAACGCGCTGGCACCACCAGACTTCTCAAGCAAGTGGATAAAGCCGCCAATAGCAAACATGATAACAATAATCTGGGCGTTTGAGCCGCTTGTAATCTGTATAAAAATATATTTTTCTACAAGTTCTGTTATTGCAAAAAATGGATTGAAATTAGCAAGGATCATTGTACCGCTGAAAGCACCGATAATTAGTGATATCATTATATTTCTGGTTAATATTGCCAGAAAAATGCTTAGAGCAGGTGGAATGATCGAAAGTACGCCATATTCATTCATTGATTTTTTCCAATAATAATTCTGCTGCCCCGAATGATAATATCCACCCGTTTGACCCATGCCCGGCATTTACGTAAAGGTTATCTGCACCTGCCTTTCCAATCATGGGCAGATCATCCGTAGTTTGTGGCCTAAGGCCGGTCCAAATTTTCGGATCTCCCTCAAAACTGGCTGCATCCGGCATTAATGATTTTGCTTTTGCCGCTAACAGAGAAACATGCTTTTGGTCAATATAGAGGTTTTCTGAAAAAATTGCATATCCCGCAACCCGTATCTGGTTTCCAAGCCTTGCTATAACAAATTTACCTGCGGTATCGGTCACACTTAAATTTGGCGGATTTTTGCCAAGTGGGTAAGTAAGGCTGATGCCTTTAATACCGATGATGGGTTTTCTATCCTTAAAATCTTTTGCTAATATCCGATTGCTTGCCATGCCGGCACAAACAATAAATAAGTCAGCTTCCAGTGTGTTCATAGAGGTTTCAACGCCGACAGCTTTATCATTATGTGTCAGTATTTTATGAACGGTTACATCATAAATAATTTTGCCACCAAGCTTCGATGTCAGAATATCAACCATATTTTTACAAAATAAGTGGCAGTCCCCGACAGCTGCATCCGAGAGATAGGTGCCACCAGCTATCTTTCTTGTTGTGCTGGTAAGGGCACTTTCCCGTTCTATACATTCTTCTTTCGTTATGACCTGATGGGTGCCACCGTGTGCACGTTGAAACTCAGCAAATTTTCTCGCAGCGACAAGGCCTTGTTCAGTTTCATGGGTATATATTTTCCCATCACGGCGCCAGTTAAATTCAATTTCATGGCGCGTCCTAAATGCATCCAGTGAATCGCGCGATCGGCGAGCCATTTTTATTAAATCGTGGGTATTTTTCGCCCAGTTTTTTGATGAACATTGTCCAATGAAGGAAAGTGCCCATTGCCAGTTCTTCGGATGAATTAATCCAGCAGCGATAACACCGCTTTGTGAAGGGGTTAAGAATGTTTTAGGAAGACTTCTCAGGAATGATGGGGAACTCATAGCACTTATATTATAAATAAGCTGTCCGGCGTTTGCTTTACTGGTTCCTTCAGCGGGTTTATCTTTTTGCTCAAGAACAGTCACAGCATACCCCTCTTCGGAAAGTCGGCATGCCGTTGTCAAACCCACTATACCCGCACCGATAACAATTGCTCTTTTTTTATAGTCCAAAAGTACATTACTTCCTTGATGAGTTATTTAAAATAATCTGTTACTGAATACTGCTCACCTAATGTGAAATTATTTGTTTGTTTTTATTCAAATGATAATCTCTAATTGCAAAATGAATTTATCTTTTTAATCAAATACTGTACCGGGTCCATAATGGCAACACTAACCCGTTATACAGACAAACAATGGATAGGGATATGGACAGTCTTCTAAATAGTCACAGGCGTCAATTGCTTTCTGCCTTGGCACTCGCGTTTGTCGGGACAACCATTAGTACAAGCCGGGGGATTGCTCAAAACGCATCTTTGGCTGGTGAGAATGTAAAAAAGAATGAAGACATAGATAACGGGGTTGTGTCTATGAAAAATGTGCATTCAAGAGGTTGGGGGAAAGGCGGTATGACCTGGGAATTGCTCTCGAACCCTGAACTGGGTGTTTTTTATGAAAAAGTTTCTCCCGGAACGATGGAAGTAAATCATTATCACATCAATGCGCGTCAGTTCTTTTTCGTTATAAAGGGGCAATTAACCATCAAACTATCTTCTGGGGAAATTATATTAAATGAGCTTGAAGGCTTTGAAGTAAAACCCGGTGTGCCACATCAGGCCATCAATAATTCAAACAGTGATATAGAGTTTTTAGCAATTTCAAGTCCGATATCAGCTGGTGATCGCGTGACCGTCTAAAACGGCAGATTTAAGTATGCCTTTTATAAAAAGGTTGATGCATTCCTTTCGGTTTTGATTAAGATAAAAAGAAATAGGGAGAAGGAATTATGGTAGAGGGAACGAAGAAGCTACTTGGCTTTTGGGATATGATGAGTATTTCCCTTGGTCAGATCATTGGAACCGGTGTTGTAGTGTTGACCGGTATAAGCATTTCCATGACAGGATATGGTGCGCCGTGGGCGTTTATTCTGGCACTTGCCATTGTGGCGATCCCGACAATCTGTATTGCTGCCCTTGGTTCTGCTGTTCCAAATACCGGCGGAAATTATACTTATGTCCGTGATATGTTAGGGTCACGGACGTCTTTTTTATATCTTTCATTGCTTGTGGCAGGGCAGGTAATTCTTGCAAGCTATGCGATCGGTTTTGCCGAATATGCTGAGGCATTATTTCCCGGTATCAATATGACTTTTGCCGCTGCAGCGATCATGGTGCTTTGTTTTATTGCCAATTTATTGGGTATTAAAACTGCGGCACGGTTTCAGTCGGTCATGGTTCTGGTTTTGGTGGGGTCGCTCATATTTTATATTATATCGGGACTGGGCCATGTAAATGATTACAGCCATTATACAAATTCTGAAAATATATTTCCAAACGGGTTTGGTGGTTTCTTCGCAGCGGCCTTCCTTTTAAGGCTTAGTTTAATTGGTTCAGAATTCGTTTCTGAATTCGGTGGTGAAATGGAAAATCCGGGAAAAACCATACCGCGCGTCATGGGACTTTCCCTTATGTTGGTTGTGATGCTTTATATCGGCATAGCAATAGTTGCGACGGGTGTGCTGCCACTTGATCAGGTTCAGGGCGAAAATCTTGCGGCGACGGCCAAAGTGGTATTTTCACCTGCGGTTTATTATGCCTTTATTGGCGGTGGCATTCTGGTGTCGCTCGTCACATCATTAAATGCGATATTTGCGTGGTGCACACGTGGACTTTATATGGCAACAGAAGACGGATGGCTTCCGAAAAGTCTTGCAATTAAAAACAGGTTCGGAACGCCATATATATTTCTTACATTGTTTTTTATCGTCGGTATTGCACCAATCCTGTCCGGCTTAAGTCTTGAATATGTCTCAATCCTTGCAAATGCCGTCGGGGCAATATTCGGGCTGTTTCCTGTTTTCGCACTTTATAACCTTACCACGCGAAAACCAGACGCATATGCAAGCGCACCGTTTAAATTACCCATCTGGGCGACAAGGGCATTCCCACTTGCTGCCGTTGTAATTTACGGTTACGGCATCTATAGCTCATGGGGTTTTATCGGAAATACTGGTTGGTATTCGCTTCTTGCCTATACCGCACTCATTATGGTTTATATCCATTTCCGCAGTCCTTATGTGCCGGGATGTCGGAAAAATTAAACCGCTTCTTTAAGCACCGAAAGCAGATGTTCAATCTCACCCATGTCATTAAAAACTGATGGGGCAATCCTTATCCGGTTTTCATAGACGGAAATTGCAATCGCTGCGCGTTCAAGGGCAGGGCGAACTTTTGCCCCAATACCGTCAAACCCTGCAACCACATACGGGCCTTTGCTTTCCTTGCCTGTGTGTAAGCCAATCCCGATTTCCGGCAATTCGTCCTTAAGCCGGTTAACCAGTGACTGGTTATGCGCATGGATATTTTCAACACCTAGATCAAGGATATATTTAAGTGATTCTTTTGTTATGGCGATGCCGGTAAAGGACCTTGTCCCCAGTGCGAATTTGCCGGATGCGGTTTTAATGTAACCAAATTCATCACGTTCCGCATTTTCACCAGCGCCAAACCCACCAAATTCAGTGCGTTTTAATCTTTCCTGCGCGGCTTTGGATGCAAAGACGAAACCAAGGCCAAAATCACCCATCAGCCATTTGTAACAGGAACATGCCGCAAAATCGAGGCCGCTTGCCTTAACATCAATGGGCATGGCACCAACTGCCTGAATAATATCGGCATAAACAAGTGTGCCATTGGCATGGGCAATATCGCAAAGTGCCTTGAGGTCATGTTCAAATCCGCTTTCCATTGCGATAAGCGATACAGCAATTAATTTTGTGTCAGGCCTTAGGGCTGCTTTTATATCATCAAGTTCGATACGGTAATTCCGGATGGGAATCCGTGTTACCGCCACGCCCATTTTGGCAAGGCCGTCATAAATTGACCTGGAGCCGGGAAAATGTGCTTCATCCGTAATGATGTGACCGCCAATATGTGGAAACCCAAGCCCACGAACGATCGCCTGTTCGCCGGAAGTGGTTCTTTCAACGTAAGCAACTTCATCCACGTCAGCGTTGATAATACGTGCGAAATTTTCAAGCGGTTCGTCGCTGGCATGGCTTCCACCTGGTGCCCCTGGTGCTATGCGGCGCTTTGAAAGATAACTTTCTACCGCTTTACTTGAAGCCAGACTGATTGGGTGCTGTGATGCGCTGTTAAGGTAAGTTACAGCCATACTGCTAAAGGTTTCTTTATCCGGTAATGACGCAGCACCATGTGCTACCATACTATTGCCTGCTGCCAACGCACATGCCGATGTTGCGGCCGCTGCTTTTATCATATCTCTTCTTGAAAATTGCATGATGGTCTCCCTTTTTATGATGATGATAACGAAGAATCATTTTGATGTACATTCCCTCTGGACATTAAGTTCAACATTCTACAGGATGAACGAAAAATAACATAATTATTGGTGAATGTATGACGTATGAAGTACCGAAGTTTACTCTGGAGCGGATCGGTGAAATTTTTAAAAAATATTACGGCCTGACGGGTGAGTTTACGTCTTTGGTTTCGTTCGAAGATCAGAATGTAATGATAAAATCAAATCGTGGAAAATTTGTGCTGAAAATTGCCAATAAAGCCTGGGCGAAAAATTTTATCGAAATGCAAACGGATGTGTTAATTCACCTGAAAAAACGAGCACCGCATTTAATCTTACCGAGTGTGGTTCAAAGCCTTAATGGCGATAATATGATCGAAGTTGATGGCTTTACCATGCGTCTGTTATCGTTTTTAGAAGGGGAGGTCCTGGCAAAATCCACCCGCACAC
>JAUILB010000130.1 GCA_030432815.1 Alphaproteobacteria bacterium
GTGGTGTTGGTAACGGTATTTCCTTGATCATTTTTGCAGGCATCGTTGCGCAATTACCAATTGCAATCGCAAGCACTCTGGATATGAGTTCCAAAGGTACATTGGGCGGCCCGCTGTTTATCATAGCTCTTATTGCTATGGTTGTGGCTGTAATTGCTTTAATTGTATTCATGGAACGTGCTCAGCGCCGCATCCTTATTCAGTACCCAAAAAGACAGCAAGCAAACGGTATGGCTCAAGGTGAGCAGTCACATATGCCACTCAAATTAAATACTGCAGGGGTTATTCCACCTATCTTTGCTTCATCACTTCTTATGTTGCCTGCGACTTTTGCACAATTTTCCTCGGAAAGCAGTGCAGATTGGGTGACAACTGTAACAGCGTTAATGGGACCTGGTCAGCCGTTATATATGCTTTTCTATGTTGTTGGTATTGTGTTTTTCTGCTTCTTTTATACGGCGCTTGTATTTAATCCGGAAGAAACCGCAGATAATCTCAAAAAATATGGTGGTTTTGTTCCTGGCATCCGTCCAGGTAAAAATACGGCAAGGTATCTTGACTATGTTCTGACCCGCCTGACGACTGTCGGGGCTATCTATCTTTGTTTTGTATGTTTGCTGCCGGAAGTACTTAGATCGCAATACGCTATTCCGTTTTATTTTGGTGGTACTTCATTGTTGATCGTTGTGAACGTAACCATGGACACTGTAGGACAAATACATAGTCATTTGATGGCCCACCAATATGAAGGTCTGATGAAAAAATCTAAACTTCGTGGTGGGAAAAGGCGTCGCAGATGATTATTATTCTACTCGGCCCTCCAGGTGCAGGCAAGGGAACACAAGCACAAAGAATTGAAAGCGCAAAAGGTCTGGTTCAGCTCTCTACCGGAGACATGCTTAGAGCCGCCGTTGCAGCTAAAACCGAAGTCGGTAAAAAAGCCAAGGATTTTATGGACGCAGGTAAACTTGTGACCGATGAAATCGTTGTAGGAATTATCGCAGACCGAATTGAGGAAGAAGATTGCAAGAATGGTTTCTTGCTTGACGGCTTCCCCCGGACTGTTCAACAGGCAGAAGCCCTGGATAATATGCTTGATCAGAAAAACCTGAGGCTCGATGCAGTCATCGAAATGCAGGTTGATGATGAAGCACTGGTGGACCGGATTACAGGACGCTATACATGTGCAGACTGTAATCAGGGATATCATGATCAAAACCTTAAGCCTAAAGTTGGTGGCGTATGCGATAACTGTGGCTCTACGAATTTCAAACGCCGGGCGGATGATAATCGGGAAACCGTGTCAGCACGTCTGGAAGCCTACCATGCTCAGACAGCCCCCTTGCTTCCATATTATGAAGCAAGAGGTGTACTGAAAAAGGTAGATGGGATGGCTGGCATCGATGATGTTACCGCCCAAATAAGTGATGTATTAAGTGGCTTGAATTAAGCCTTGTATCTATGGGGAAAAGTTTTTTTTAAAAACTAATCCACAAAGGTTGACTAAGTCTTCTTAATACCTATAATCGCGCAACTTCTTGTCATGCTATTTAGCGTGATATTTGTTGCATATTTGGTTTGAATTTTTAGATCGGGAGAAACGATCGTGGCGCGTATTTCTGGCGTTAATATACCCACCGGTAAAAGGGTGGAAGTTGCACTGACCTATATCCATGGGATTGGTCTTACCAGTGCGAAAGAAATTTGTAAAAAAAATGGAATTACACCGGAACGTCGTGTGAATGACCTTAGTGATGCGGAAGTAATTAAAATTCGCGAAACTATTGATGCCGAATATTTGGTTGAAGGTGATCGCCGTCGTGATGTGGCAATGAACATTAAACGTTTACTTGACCTTGGTACTTACCGTGGCCTTCGCCACCGTAAGAGATTACCTGTTCGTGGTCAACGCACTAGCACCAATGCGCGCACCCGTAAGGGTAAAGCGGTTGCGATTGCCGGTAAGAAGAAATAAGGATACTGACAATGGCTGGTGAAAAAAGAGTTAAACGCAAAGAGCGTAAAAACATCACAAACGGTATTGCACATGTGAACAGCACATTTAACAATACTATCATCACTATTGCTGACGTTCAGGGAAATACGATTTCCTGGTCAACAGCCGGTGCGATGGGTTTTAAAGGCTCACGTAAATCAACACCGTATGCGGCGCAGATCGCTGGTGAAGATGCTGGTAAAAAAGCAATGGAACATGGCATCAAAACACTTGAAGTTGAAGTGAAGGGACCAGGATCTGGTCGCGAATCAGCACTTCGTGCATTGATGGCACTAGGAATTACTATTACGTCGATTCGTGATGTGACGCCAATCCCGCATAACGGGTGCCGCGCTCCGAAACGTCGTAGAGTTTAAGTTTAATATCTCTCGTGCTCAGGAACGGGAGATATTGTTTATATTAAGCCTGACCTAAAATAGATAAGGATTTGACCGTGATCCAAAATAACTGGCAAGAGCTAATTAAACCTACAACCCTTGAAATTGTTCAAAAGGGTGAAGGGCGCAGAAAAGCAACTATTGTTGCGGAACCACTTGAACGTGGTTTTGGAATGACACTTGGTAATGCACTTCGTCGTGTACTTTTATCGTCGCTTCAGGGTGCAGCTGTAACGTCTGTTCATATTGATAATGTACTTCATGAATTTTCATCCATAGCGGGCGTTCGTGAAGATGTTACTGATATTATTCTGAATATTAAAAAACTGGCTGTAAGTCTGGACGGTGAAATTGAAGGCTCTCGGCGCCTAACACTTCATGCAACAGGCCCGGGTGAAGTTACGGCTTCACAGATTGAAGAAGTTACCGGTGTTGTAATTCATAATCCGGATCTTGTGATTTGTAACCTTGATGATGGTGCGGACCTTCGCATGGATCTGACTGTTGATACAGGTAAGGGATATGTTGCTGCCGTTAAGAACCGTACTGATGATGCTCCAATCGGTCTGATCCCTGTTGATAGCCTGTTTTCACCTGTTACACGTGTAAGCTATAAAGTAGATAACACACGTGAAGGTCAGATTCTTGATTATGATAAGCTGACAATGGACATTGAAACCGATGGAACAGTAACACCCGAAGATGCAATTGCATTCGCAGCACGCATTCTTCAGGATCAGCTTCAAACATTCATCAATTTTGATGAACCGGAAGATACATCGGCGGATAAAGAAAGTGATGAACCAGAGTTTAACCGCAATCTTCTGCGTCGTGTGGATGAACTTGAACTTTCTGTTCGTTCTGCAAACTGTCTGAAGAATGACAACATTGTTTATATTGGTGATCTTGTACGCAAGACAGAAGCAGAAATGCTTCGTACACCAAACTTTGGTCGTAAATCACTGAATGAAATTAAAGAAGTTCTTTCCTCAATGGGGCTTCGTCTTGGTATGGAAAATCCGGGATGGCCACCAGAGAATATTGAAGAGCTTGTAAAAAAACTGGAACAAGAATTTTAAATTAATGGGACCGGGTCCGAAGGCGGATACCCCCTCAAGGAGTAAAGACTATGCGCCACCGCAAAGCTGGCCGTAAGCTGAATAAAACAAGCAGCCATCGCAAAGCGATGTTTGCGAATATGGCTCATGCACTTATCAAACATGAGCAAATTGTAACAACACTTCCAAAAGCAAAAGAACTACGCCCGATTGTAGAGCGTCTTATCACGCTTGCAAAACGTGGCACACTTCATGCGCGCCGCCAGGCAGCAGCGAAGCTACCGCAAATTTCAAGCCAGCTCATCCGTGACGAAGTCGAAATTAATGCTGTGGATAAGCTTTTTGATACATTAGCAGAACGTTATAAAGATCGCCAAGGTGGTTATACACGTGTGCTAAAAGCGGGTTTTCGTCACGGTGATGCAGCACCAGTTGCTGTGATCGAACTTGTTGATCGCGATGAAGATGCCAAAGGTCAATATAGTGGCCCGGAACTTGATGAAGATTTCGAGGAAGAAGCTGTCGCATAAATTCAGACAGAATAAAATTTTTAAGAAGCAGTCTAAAAGGACTGCTTTTTTTATGCGCTATTAATTTTTCGTGAAGGACTACCGCTTAATCTTGCGACTGAATGGATTAGATTCTATAGTTGTACAAATATGAAATTTCATCAAAAGGAAAGATTAAAATGGCACTTAAACCGGGCGTGGTAAGCGGCGAAGAATATATTGAACTCGTTAATGCGTGTAAGGAAGGTGGCTATGCGCTGGCAGCTGTAAACTGTGTTGGAACTGACAGTGTAAACGCGGTAATGGAGGCCGCAGCCAAAAATAAATCGGACGTTATTATTCAGTTTTCCAATGGCGGTACACAATTTTATGCCGGGCAGGGAATGGAAGATGCATTTAAAGCAAAAGTCCTGGGCGGTGTTTCCGCGGCGCAACATGTTCATTTGCTGGCAGAACATTATGGGATTTGTGCTGTACTTCACACGGATCACGCTAACATGAAGCTTGTACCGTGGGTGGAAGCACTCATTGAACATTCTGAGGCACATTATAAAGCAACGGGAAAACCGCTTTATTCATCACATATGCTTGACCTTTCTGAAGAAGATATTGATGTGAACCTGAATGAATGTGCACGCGTTCTTGAACGGATGGCAAAACTGGATATGAGCCTTGAAATTGAACTTGGTATCACAGGCGGTGAGGAAGACGGCGTCGGCCATGATATTGAAGAAGGTGCAGACAGTTCCCATCTATATACCCAACCTGAAGATGTGCTTAAAGCATATGATCTTCTGACACCTATAGGACATTTTTCCGTTGCGGCATCTTTTGGAAACGTGCATGGGGTTTATAAACCGGGTAATGTACAGCTTCGACCGGAAATTCTCAAAAACAGTCAGGATTTGGTAAAAGCTACACATGGAACAGGTGATAAACCACTTAATCTTGTTTTCCATGGGGGATCGGGTTCAGAAAAAGACAAAATTGCCGCCGCTATTTCATATGGTGTGTTCAAGATGAACATTGATACTGATACACAGTTTGCTTTCGCCAAGGGTGTTGGCGATTATGTGGATGCACATCCTGTTGCCTTCAAACATCAGATTGACCCTGATGACGGAACGCCACAAAAGAAATTCTATGATCCGCGTAAATGGCTAAGGCAGGGTGAACTGTCATTTGTGGAGCGCCTTGATGAAGCGTTTGAAGATTTAGGATCTGCGGGACGCTCTCTTGCAAAATAAATAAAACGAACTAGATTAAAAAGGCAGCATTTAAAAGCTGCCTTTTTTTGTTTTTATTCTGCATTACAGGATACATATTTTTGCCACGTAACATATTTATAGTGAATTTAAATTAAAAATTTTATTGGAGTGGTTATGAAAAAACTGATGAAATATGGTCTTACACTTTTATCACTTTTCGTACTGACAGTATTGCTAATGAACGGGTCAATGCAATCCAGCTCTATTGCTCAGGATCAGGGGAATAGACGAGTTGTTCCGGTATCTGATGCGGAAGTCAAGCTTTCCTACGCTCCAGTTGTCCGTGAAGCAGCCCCGGCCGTTGTAAATATTTATACAAAACGTGTTGTGCGTACACGAACATCACCATTTCTTGATGATCCGTTTTTTAGCCGCTTTTTTGGCGGTGGAAGCACACCCCGTGAACGCGTTGAACGTTCCCTCGGTTCGGGTGTGATTGTTCGTGCAGATGGGGTAATTGTGACTAATTATCATGTTATTGAAGGCGCGGATGAAATCACAGTGGCCCTTAATGATAGGCGGGAATTTGAAGCAGATGTTATTTTAATGGATGAAAGCACGGATCTTGCGGTCTTGCAGATAGAACCAACCGGTGCGCCTCTTTCCATTTTGGAATTTGCCGCGAACGAAGATGTGGAAGTTGGTGATCTGGTGCTCGCTATAGGTAATCCGTTTGGTGTTGGGCAATCGGTCAGTAGCGGTATCGTATCCGCCCTTGCACGCACACATGTCGGGGATGATGATTACCAGTTTTTTATTCAGACAGATGCGGCCGTAAATCCTGGTAATAGTGGCGGTGCGCTTGTTGGTATTGACGGTAAGCTGGTTGGTATCAACACTTCAATTTATTCCCGAAGTGGTGGTTCAAATGGTATCGGGTTTGCCATCCCGGTTCGCATGGTGGATTTTGTGCTTAATGCCGCATTAAATGATGGTAAAATTGTTCGTCCGTGGTTTGGTGCCACTGGTCAGGCGGTAAGTTCTGAGATTGCTGAAAGTCTTGGGTTTGATCGCCCCGGAGGAGTGCTCGTGGACAATGTATTTCCGGATAGTCCCGCTGAACGTGGCGGACTTGAGCCAGGAGATGTAATCCTGACCATTGATGGTGAGGAAATTTTTGATACACAGGGACTCAGATATTTTATTGGTCTTGGAAAAATTGGCGGTGATATGGTCCTTGGTATACGTGATGGTAATGGCCTACGCGAAATAACCATTGAATTGGAAACCGCACCCGAAATTCCGCCGCGGGATATTACCATTCTGGAAGGAGACCATATTTTTGAAAATATGGAAGTTGCCAATCTTTCGCCGGCATTTTCAGAGGAGCTTGGAATCAGCATGTTTGAAAATGGCGTGATTATCCTTGATATTGATCGTTCAAGCCCGGTGAGAAGGCTAAATGTATTAAGGCCCGGTGATATTTTTGAAACGATTGACGATCAGGATATTGAAACAGTAGATGACCTTGAAGATATTCTTGATGATGTTGGTAGTGATGTATCATTCGCCGTGCGGCGTTCAGGCAGGTTGATTGAATGTATAGCGCGCGGCCGCGGAAGTTACAGCTGTAGATGAGTGATCTGTTTGCGAGCGCAGGACTGGAAGAAGGGGCACCAAGACCGCTCGCTGACCGTTTAAGGCCGAAAAAGCTTTCTGACGTAGTGGGGCAGGATCACTTAACGGCACCGGATGGAACCTTGGGACGAATGCTTAATGCAGGTCATCTTTCATCACTTATATTCTGGGGTCCCCCAGGTACAGGCAAAACCACAACAGCCAGACTTCTTGCCGAAGAAACAGAACTTTATTTTGAACAGATATCGGCCGTTTTTTCTGGTGTTGCTGATTTGCGGAAATGCTTCGAAGCCGCGAAGGAAAGAAGGCGAACCGGGAAAGGAACGCTTTTGTTTGTGGATGAAATACATCGCTTTAACCGATCACAGCAGGACGGTTTTCTTCCTTACGTGGAAGATGGAACCATAATTCTTGTAGGGGCAACTACGGAAAACCCGTCATTCGAGCTTAATGCCGCGCTCCTTTCACGGATGCAGGTGCTAACCCTAAGCCGGCTTGATAACAATGCGATGGAAGAACTTCTATGCCGTGCGGAAGCGCTGGAGGATAAAAAGCTACCGGTTACAGATGAGGCAAGAGCGCTTCTTTATAATATGGCGGACGGGGACGGGCGTTATCTTCTTAATCTTGCGGAGATTTTATTGGGTCTGACATTTGAGGAAGATTTGGATGGCAAGGCACTCTTTGCTCATTTTACTGGGCAACTCCATGATATTGATCTCCTCGAACCATCCTGTTTCTTGTCTCAATATGGCCTCAAGGTACTTCTTTCGATAC
>JAUILB010000131.1 GCA_030432815.1 Alphaproteobacteria bacterium
GTCCTCGTCTGGGAATACCGGTGTTGTCAATCTTACCAAAGAACCATCTGTCCTATTCATGAATATCGCATCTTTTACAAGGTGCCATTTCATCAGATATTCATTTGAAATTTTCCGCCCGCGCTGATCAAACCAATAATAAACCAATTGGCGTGATCTGTCGCGCTCTATTATAGCACGATTTATGGGCATTGGCTCACTTTCGCCCATCACATCAATTTCAACCCGGTCAAATTCCGTTATCAGCCACCCACCACCGGGGATACATACGCGTGGTGAATGTGGTGATACACCCTTTCTTTTTGATGCGTAGTACGCCACATACAAATTTACAAACCTGTTACTTTCCGGTGCCTGATAATCTGCAAGAATGTAATCATCCAACCCAAGTGCAAGTTCAATATTATTTTCAAGAAAAGATTTTCGGGATGGCCAACCGTCAATTTCGGTCGGAAATGACACAAATCTGAACCGGTCCGGTGTATTTTCAATTCTGTCTGTTACATTGTATGTAAATAAAGCAGCAATTAACAAAAATGCGATTGCTGACGAGATAGGAACCACGGAACGCTTGTTTTGGTTCAACGTAACCGGAACTGGTTTTACATCTGGCAAATCGAATAATTCAAAGAAATCGCCGCCGCCGCTGAATTTTATAAAAAGCCAGACTTCAGCACATAATATTGCGGCACACGCCATGAAAATTACCCAGCCTTCAAAATAATGAAGCAGGCCATCTGCCATCCCCGGCCCCCAGTTTTCAACCAGAATGCCAACCATGCCTATCCTGAAACTGTTCATAAAGATGGTAATCGGAATAGTAGAAATAAAAATTATGGCCCGCTGCCAAATTGGCGCCTTGAATAAATAAGCAACAAGAAAACCCAGACTTGTTAGCGGGTATAGATAACGAAGACCACTACAGGCGTCAACGACCTGTAATTTATAATTACCAAGATCAATTACGTTACCTTCTAAAAAGACAGGAATGCCGAAAAGACGAATGAAAAACACCCCAAGCTCGGAAGATACAAGCTGTAAACGCCATGACATAATTGAATCGAGAAAATATGGCATCGGGATGGCAAACAGCAGGAAAAGAATTGGTAGGATCGTCAGCCGGAGTAAAGACATTCCCCCGAAAAGTAAGGAAATGCCAATTAACGAAACAATAAAACCAACCTGTACCAAGATGAATATTGCGCTTAGCTCACCGATAAGAAGCATAAAACCGGCACCCAGAATTACTGGAATTCCAAGCCATGCAGGTGAACCAATACTTGCCAATAAAGCATCCCGTCTATCCCAAAGCATCCATAATGAAATGAGAGGGATCAGAAAACCATGGCTGTACTCATCCTGCGACATCCACCGGCCATATTGGTTTGCAAGCCCACCACTGAATGCTGCAAGGCTGAATAACAAAGATATGCCTAGAAGCAAAAAGTGAAGCTTATTAGGCTTCATTATCGGGTTTGATGCGTTATTTGACACTTCACTCATACATGTTTTCGATTAATTATTATAAAGACAGCGAGATTATCACAGAGAAAGGTAAAAAAACAGTGTATAACGTTTTCAAATCATTTCATATACTTGGCTATATGTTTGATTTGCCATCGTTTTTATTATATTTCAGTAAAAAATCCAATCTATTGAGTTTGAAAATTTTCTCTAAATATGGGCTCAACCCAGTATAGGTCACTTCAACCCCGGAGTTCATCGCATATTTATGCAACAAAAGCATTATACCAAGCACAGATTGATCCAGATAATTAACCCCTTTCAAATCGATAGTAAAATCAGCATGCCTACTGGTAAATTTGAGCAGATTTTCGCACAAAAGACTTTTGACATTCCCTGTAATGCTACCTTTTAGTTTTAAGATATCGTTTTCAAAATCAGCCTCGATCAATGGCGTGGAATATACCACACCTCTACGGACAATAATGGCATAGGGAATGATCTTACTAAACAGAAGGGCGAGAAATGATAAACCATCCGACCAATAACGACCAAATAGTGACGGTTCTTCCTTTATTCTCCAAACCCATTCCATATGAATGTTTTGCACCCATTTGGGGGCCCTTTTCACCGTCCCGGCAATAAAATTAACGACGGCCCCCAGATGACTTATAATATTTGCATTCAGCCTATGCTTGTTTGCTTCAATCCAGGCCTGCCCCTTGGCGGCTCCCAACGACACAATTAAAAATTCCGGATTGGCATTGTTAATCTTATCCAGTAGTTTCTGATCGCTCATTTCTTCAATGGAACCAAATCCGGGATTTAAGTAACCAACACTTATAAGGCCACCTTTTTTTTTATTAAGTGCTTCATGGGCTTTTTCAGCAACACCATCCTGACCACCAAAGAAAAAAACCTTAACAGGGTTCTTAATACATCTTTTATCTTCGTTTAAAGTTTCAATCAGGCTTGAACCCGCCACTCTTTTTGTTATCGGCAGCTGCAGTAATTTGCACATAAATATTATCGGCATGCCATCTGCGATTGAAAGATCAGAATTTATAACCGAATTTCTAAACTTGTCATTTTTTTGCGATGCAATGAGAAAATTTAAATTTGGAGTGGACAGAAAAACCTTTTGATCCTTCTCAATTGCATTTAAAAGCAAATCAACCGTTTGGTCCATATCAACGGCATCAAAACACAAGCCCAGAAGATTATATATATTCCGGTTAAAATCATCGTCGCTCATATTTTGTACTTTTTTCATGCGCCTTACTTATATTCAATGATCGTCTGTTTAGTGCCGCGTATTTTTGCAATTTTATACTTCATATAACCGATAAATTCAGAAAATTTATCAATCATATAAAAAGTCGCCAGTAATAATCTGTCAGCACGGCTGAAAGGGATTTTTAAGCCCTTATAAATTCTAAAGATTTGCATAAAGTAAAGCAGCATGATTATCCCGGATAAAGGGGGATATAAAAACAGTGAAAGAAATATGGAAACGGGAATGATGAAACCCCAGAAAACAAGGCTACGCCTTTCTTTTTTCCAGGCCCTCCATTCAATAGCATTGGCATAGGCAAAACCTGTTCGGATTGATCGGGTAAACCATCCGCCGAATGTGTCAATTGCACCGTTGTGTAGGCCCATTTCTTCTGCGACGCAAAGAATTTTATATCCTTGGTTTCTTAATCTTGAATAAAACTCAGGTTCTTCACCAGCAATAAGACCGACCTTAAAACCGTCCAATTTCTCAAAAATTTCGCTTCTGATTGTCACTATTCCGCCACAGGATTCTATAAATCCCGGTTCTATATACCATCCCATATCGCTTAAGCGTGTAAAAATGGTTCTGTTACGGTCTTTTTCCCGAAGCCGCCCGCACACAGCGCCAATTGTTTCATCGTTATTAAGACATTCAACCGCCTTATCAAGCCAGTGTTCGGCAAGTTCACAGTCACCATCGATAAAGTGAATATATCTTGCGTCTACCCCGGCCTTTTTAAACCAGTCAAAACCTTCATTTCTTGCGCGTGCGGCGCTAAGTGGTTTTATATCATCCAGCTTAACTGTCTTTATACCTGCGGCTGTGGCATTTGCTATACTGTCATCATTTGATGCGGAATCCACATATATGGTCGGCACTCCATTTGGCACCACTGAATTTAAACATTGAACCAGACGCGTTCCTTCATTACGGCCAATAATGACTACAGCAATGTCGTGTATTTGTTTTTCCATGCCTTACCGTACAGTGTTAATATAAAACGATTATGGTATCTGGTTATAATATTTTCTTCAGGTAAGCCTTAATACCGTCGTGCATTTCTTCACGTTCCATTGCAAATGCAATATTCGCAAGAATAAAACCGGTTTTATCACCACAATCAAATCTTTCGCCTTCGAAAAGCAGACCATGAAAAGGCATTTTTCCAAGCATTTGCGCCATGGCATCCGTAAGCTGGATTTCGCCCCCTGCGCCAATTTTCTTTTCCTCAAGATGGCTAAAAACTTCCGGTTGCAGAATATAGCGGCCAATGATTGAATAATTGGACGGTGCATCTTCGGGTTTTGGTTTTTCCACAAGTCCTTTTACTTCGATCACGTCTCCGTCCTGGCTTGCGACATCAAGTATACCGTAACTCGATGTTTTTTCGCGTGGCACTTCTTGAACGGCAACAACATTGCCACCTTTTTCATTATAAATATCAATCATTTGCTTCAGGCAGGGCGTTTTTGCCCTTACAAGATCATCAGCAAGCAAAATCGCAAACGGTTCGTTGCCAACTATATTTTTTGCGCAGTATATCGCGTGCCCCAGGCCAAGTGCTTCCTGCTGTCGTGTATAGGAAATACTACCTTCATTTGGTAAAATGTCACGAAGCTGTTCAAGGATTTCCGTTTTATTTTTGGATTCAAGCATATCCTCCAGTTCGTAAGAATGATCGAAATGATTTTCGATTGCTGCTTTACCACGCCCGGTAACAAATATAATTTCTTCAATACCAGCTTCCCTTGCTTCTTCAACCGCATACTGTATCAATGGTTTATCCACAACAGGCAGCATCTCTTTGGGCATCGCCTTGGTTGCAGGTAAAAACCTTGTTCCCATTCCGCCAACCGGAAAAACAGCTTTTTTGACTGGCTTCATAAAATATCCTTCTTAATTTTAAAGCTACTTGCTTTTTACCTGCGTAATTTTTCTTTTCTTAGTTCCAACAGCGGCTTTAGGCACGGGTATAGTTTGTTTTTTACTATGAAGCTCCGCAAGGTATTCCTTGGTCAGGTTTTTACCATATTCTACGGATGGCTGATCATGCGGATTAACGCCAATAAGTTCGGCTGTAAAAATAGTTTCTAACATAAAATGCATAATAAGTGCGCCAAGGCTACGTTCATTTATTTCACGTATACGTATGTGCCTTATCGGTTTTCCACGCTCCCCAAGTGCTTCAACGGTACTGTTTGCTTCCGCCTTTACCAAATCACCAATGGTAGCTCCTGCCATAAACTGATAGTCCGGATCATCAATTAATGTTGAATCGATAGTGGGACCTGCCCCTTTGCTGGACGTTGTGATCACGGTAAAATATTTATCATTTGGCCCGTCAAGAAATAATTGAAGCTGGCTATGTTGATCCATCGGCCCAAGCGCCGTAAACGGCGTTGTTCCTTTACCTTGTTTACCCAGGCTTTCCGCCCAAAGCTGTTTATACCAATTTGAGAACCCCTCAAGTCGGCATTCATAGGGCATCATGACATTTATATTGATATTCCGTTTATATTGAAGCTCATGTGCTGCAATCGCCCCCATAGCAGGTGGCATATTGCTTACATGCTTGGCTTTCATCGTTGATTTCAAAACCTGTGCTGCACCATCCCTTAACGCCACAACATCAAGCCCCACAATCATTGCCGGTAATAATCCCACAATGGAAAGTACTGAAAAACGCCCCCCCAGATCCGGATCATGATAGTGGATTGGTAATCTCCAACGTGTTGCGAACTTGTGAAGGAAGCTATCCCCTTGCTGTACAATAACGGTAAAATAATCGCTGATCCGTTCCTTGCCCACAATCGTCAATAAATTTGAAAAACAGGCCAGCATCTGGGCCACTGTTTCTGCCGTACCGCCTGATTTTGAAATGACCAGAAAATGTGTTTTAGAAAGGTCAAGCTCCGAAATCATCTGCTGCATTGTATGTGGACCCAAATTAGCCGGAAAATGTATCCTTGCTTTATTTCTTGCCACATATATCTGTTCACCTAAAAGCGATACCAGCATCTGCGCACCAAGACTTGACCCCCCTGTGCCAAGCACAACAACATCTTTAAATCGTTCTGAGATGCGGTCTGCTGTTTGTCTTATTTCTGTTAGATCGTCACGCTCTTCGGGAAGTCGCAGGTACGGATATACAAAACGTTTTCCATTCGTGCCGACTTTTCTTTTTTCATTTAATGATATAAGAAATTTTTTGATTTTTTGATCATAAAACCCAAGATCAATATCATCACATTGGTCAAATACATTATCGAAAGATGTTTCATATAACATCAGGAAAACCTTTATTCTGTACCGTTTAATTCAGGTAACTTATAGTTTAAAATACTTTATTTTACATTAATTATCAGTAGAACCCCAACGTATCCGTAATTTGGTTAAATGCCAGCCCGCAGAAATAACCAATAATAACCATCGGGTACATTCTAAAATCACTTAAAAGTCTTAGAGAGTGATGTTTTCCTCGATAATAAAGGTCATATAGAAATGACAGAAACTGAGCAATTACCAATGCCCAAATCACACCGTTGATCCCCAATAGTTCATATAAATAGGGAATGGTGATCACCAAGGATAACAGCTGTATAGCACGAAGTGACGCCATATACTTGGAATTTCCGATTGAAAGCATTAATGCGCGTGAAACAAAGGGTGCTGTAAATAAAAGCGATAATGACAGCAGGTTTAACATGGGCCCTGCCGAAAGATACCGATCATCATAAAGAATAAGAATTATGGCTTGGCCACTAGAAAAAAGGAAACCCGCACAGAAAATTGTCAATGCATCCGTTCTCATACGAATTCGGTAGTAATATTCAACTAGCATTTCCCTGTTATCACGTGAAATTTCGCTAAATAATGGAAACAGTACCTTACTTATGATATTGAGCAGCAAATCCCTGACGGCAGAAGCAATAAAAAAAGCTATACTGTAGATTCCCAGAACAGTGGCACTTTCAAGATAACCAATATAAAGCTTGTCGATCTGGAAATAAAAAGCAGAAAGCACGGATGAAACAACCACCCACTTTCCAAAATGAAAAATTTCCCAAAATGCTTCTTTTTCAAACTCAAACTTGTTCCGACTTCCCGGAATTAACAGATGGCTCATTAACACAAAACTTATACTGTTTACCAATGCACCTGCAACAAGTGCCCATACCGTCGCTTCATAAAAAAGTGCCCAGCTAATCATGACAATTAAGCTGATAATCTGACTTAACAGATTTAGTAATGTAACCCTGCCAAGCTGCATTCGCCGATCAGCCAGTGTGGCATTTGTTGATTTAAAACCATTAATAAATACTGTTGATGCCATGATTATCAAGATGAGCGGAAACAAATCATGTGCATAAGCGCTATCGTCATTAAAAAAGCGGGCAACTGCCTCTATTTCTATGCCTAGGGCTATAAGAACAAGTGCCCCCATCAGGAGAGCCCCGCGAAGGATCTGCATCACCCATGCGGTATTTAAGAATTTTTCATCTTCGCCGCGTTTACTTTGAATAACGCTGAGATTGACACCCAAATCGGAAACCAGAGTTATAATAAACAGAAAAGTTTGTGTGGCGGCCATTAAACCAAACATTTCAGGGACCAGTAGTCTGGTCATAATCAAATTATTTGCCAGTCGCAGGACCTGTGAAGCACCATAGCCAAAAAGCGACCATGAACCGGCTGCTAAGACGCGTGATGTCAGATTTTTCTTCGTAGGATTATCGCTGCTCATATTGATGCTGACTTATGAACAAAATCAGGCATATCCCCGCCACTCGTCATCCGACTTATTAAGGACCGTACCCAAAAAATTCT
>JAUILB010000132.1 GCA_030432815.1 Alphaproteobacteria bacterium
AGTGAATAATACATATGATGCCATCATTGTCGGTGGGGGTCACAATGGTCTTGTTTGTGGTGCTTATCTGGCGAAGGCAGGAAAAAAGGTTCTGGTCCTTGAAGCCAATAATCAGGTTGGCGGCGGTGCTGTGACCAGTGAACTTTCCTACGGAAAGAAAATATCATCATGCGCGCATTTTCTGAACCAGTTAAATAAGCAGGTCTCAAAGGATATGGATTTGTCCGCTCATGGGCTCAAGCTTGCTGCGAGCGATATTTCCACAATTGCACTGGCGACGGACGGCAACCATATGCATTTAAGCCACACCGACGCTAGCGGGGGTGGGATCAGCAGTGATGATGCTGAAAAATATAAAAAATTCATGTCGCTGATGCATGAATATGCTTCAACATTGGGTTTTCTTATTGATATCCCGCCTATTGATATTTTCAATCTTGACTGGGACGATAAAGTGGCCGCCATGAAGCTTGGCTGGAAGCTACGGTTTGGTCTTGGTGCTGAAAAAATGAGCGAATTTCTTCGCCTTATTTCGATGAATATCCGCGATGTGCTTGATGATGAATTTGATAATGAACTGCTCAAGGGTGCGTTATCATTTGACGCTGTTCTGGGAACACATACTGGTCCATATTCACCCGGTAATTTCCTGAATTTTCTTTACCGGATTGCGGCGGGTAATAACGGTGCTGTTGACGTGCCAATTGGTGGTATGGGTGCGGTTACCAGTGCAATGCAAAATTCAGCAATGGCATCAGGTGCTGAAATAAGAACCAATGCACCCGTTCAAAAAATAAATGTTGAAAATTGCGCTGTGACGGGGGTGACACTTCAAAATGGTGATGTGCTGAATGCGGCCATTGTCATATCCAATGTCAATATGAGAACCACAGTTCTGGATTTGGTCAGCACAAAACATTTTGAAGCGGATTTTGTTAAAAGGACGACTGAAATTCGTATGCGCGGTGCGGCGGCAAAGCTGCACATTGCTCTTGATGATCTTCCTGAATTTTCAGGACTTTCGCAAAGTGACCTTCAAAACAGACTTGTGATTGCGCCAAACCAGCAGGAAGTCGAACGCGCTTTCAATCATGCTAAATATGGCGAAATGTCCGCACGTCCCATGATGGAAATATCAATTCCATCTGTGGTGGATGACAGTCTTGCAGAAAAAGGTCATGTGCTTTCAGCGATTGTGCAATATGCCCCCTATAATTTAAAGGGCGGTTGGACGGACGATGCGAAAGCAGCATTTCTTGAAACATGCATAAATCGTATCGGTGAATATGCACCGGGCATCCGAAAACATATTGAGCATGCTGAAATTATAACACCAAAAGACATGGAAGACCGTTTTGGGCTTGTGGGTGGAAACTGGCATCATGGGGAACTGACCCTTGATCAGATGCTGATGCTTCGCCCGGTACCGGAAGCATCACGTTATGCGCTGCCGCTTGATGGTATGTATATCTGTGGTGCTGGCGCTCATCCTGGTGGTGGTGTTATGGGTGCGGCAGGAAGAAACGCAGCACAGGCAATTTTAAAAGGAGAGGCATCATGACTTTCGAACTTAAACCGGATCATTGGCGAAGTGCTGTAAAATATTCTCCTTTTTATAATAAGATAAAGGAGCATGATTATGTGAATAAGTGGCATCGCTGGGCAGAATATACAACGGCCGATATGCTTGAAGACCCGACAGTCGAATATTTTGCCATTCGAAATTCGGCAAGTATTTTTGATATCACACCAATGTCAAAATACAGGATTAAAGGGCCGGATGCTCTTGATTTCATGAACAGGATGATGCCGCGCGATATGACGAAAATAAAGATCGGACGTGTCGCCTATACGGTCTGGTGTGATGATGAAGGAATGGTCATTGACGATGGCACAGTGTTTCGTATTAAAGAGGATGAATATCTTCTCTGTGCACAGGAGCGTCAAATGGAAGTGCTCAGACGAAATGCTATCGGCTTTAATGTTGAATATAGCGAAGTGACAGATGATATTGCTGCAATTTCTTTTCAGGGGCCATGTACATGTAAAATATTGAAAAACATGAATTTCAAAGATATCGAAACCATGAAAATGTTTGATGTCCGGTTCTTTGATTTTCCGGGCGGTGAAATTATGATTTCACGTTCCGGATATACCGGTGACCTTGGATATGAAATATGGGTAAATAATGATCAGGCAGAACCTCTTTGGGATGCGCTTTTTGATGCCGGAAAAGATTATGCCATGCGTCCGATAGGCGGCGATGCATTGGAAATAGCGCGTATAGAAGCAGGTCTTATTGCCGCGAAGGTTGATTTTTCACCGGCAAATGAAACAATCCGTCCGGGTCACGCCAAATCGCCTTATGAACTGGGTCTTGGCTGGCTTGTTAAGCTGGATAAGGGCGTTGCTTTTAATGGCCGCCGTGCCCTTATCAGGGAACAGAAGAACGGTTCACGGTACCGTTTCGTCAAGCTGGATGTGGAAGGGAATAAACCTGCTGAAAATGCGTATCTGTTTGATAAGGAAAACGGGAAAAATATTGGCCATGTCAGCAGTGCAGCCTGGGCGCCGACGGCAAAGAAGAACATTGCGTTAGGATTTGTCGATATGCCATATGGTGAAATTGGTGATGCGATTTGGGCGGAAATTTATTATAAGAAAGAGCTTAAATGGAACCGCCGATGGGCCAAATGTACTGTAATGGATGGCCCGGCGTGGAACCCTCCCAGAAAAACATTAACACCGCCTGCGGATTTCTAGTAATGTTAATATCAATATAGCAAAATATGGTCAGCACTAATGCTTGCTGACCATATAGGATTGTTAATTTTTACCAGTTCTCATAATGATATTTTTGGTGCCCGATGGACAGTTTAATCTTGATCGCAGCTTTGGTTTTTATATTAGCGGGTACCATCAAGGGGATCGGTGGCCTTGGCTTGCCAACGGCCAGCATCTCCATGTTATCACAATTTTATGATCCTTATTCTGCTATTGCTCTGGTGATATTCCCGATGTTGTTTTCCAATATTTGGCAAACATATCAAAGCGGTGAAGTTCTGCGTACTTTTAAAACATATTGGCCCTTTGGCGTTATGTTAATGTTTTTCATTTTGATATTTGCAAATTTAAGTGCATCAATTCCGGTGGAAATACTGATGGTAATATTGGGGGCGGTCATTATTCTGTTTTCATTAAGCAGTTTACTTTTCCATCCACCGGAATTGCCAAGGCGTTTTGATAAAATGGCACAGATCTTTGCGGGAAGCATTGCGGGAATTATGGGTGGCCTTACGGCGATCTGGTCTGCCCCGATGGTTATTTATCTGGTATCACGCCGTGTTGATAAAAATGATTTTATCCGTGCAACCGGGCTGTTAATTACAATGGGCACGGTGCCATTATGTTTTGGTTATTGGGCAAACGGTTTGCTGAACGGGCCATTAGCGGGCATTTCAATGTTGATGATTATACCGACAATAATAGGGTTTAATCTGGGGGCTATAATCAGACGGAAGATAGAACCGGCCATTTTCCAGAAAGTTGTTCTGATTATATTTTTGTTAATGGGATTGAACCTGATCAGGAAGGCCTTGTTCTGATTTTGACTAAATCAAAACATGAAACTCCATAAGAAGGCTGAAATGGACACCTATTGAACAAGGAAGGATTCAGACCTTCCTCTCAGTGTAAAGTCGGAATGGGGAACGATAGGCATAGACATCTGATAGTTATAATCGATCGTTATATTGACAATACTGGTATTGTCCACGTTTGTAATCACTTCAATATTGAAATCCGAAATATTTTCATCACTGATCAGAATGAATGAATCCCGCGACTTTTCTTCGATTTGATCTTTTATGGCGGCAATATAATCAGCATCGATATTGTCATGGTCAAAATTGACCATCGCGAACCGCGTTCCCTGTTCGGCAGAATAAGAAAGGATACCCTGCGTGAATACAACCCGGCAAAATTCGAACATACCAAATAATAAAAGCAGCAAAACCGGCAAAACAAATGAAAACTCAACGGCTGTTGCCCCATCTTCATTTTTAAATAGTTTTTTAATACTGGAAATGAACATCGTGTTAAAAATCCGGTTAGTTTAACTGAATGGTCAGACTTTCACTTATGGGAAACTCGGACATAAACCAGTCATAATTAAAGTAAGGTGTCGTATAGTCTTCTGATACGGTAACATTGACAAATGCAGACACATTGGGGTCGACACAAACATTGGTACAGGCCTGCCTTGTTCCATCGCAAATGCAGTATAACTCAACATCAATTTCCGTGGATTGGGTCATTGTTTCACCAATTGATGTGACAACAGCGTTTCGGATGGCGGTTACATCGCCATCCTGAGGTTTTCTTACCATTGAATATTGGACACCCGCCTTTGCGGCGTTTGCGAGTTCCATTTTACGCACAAAAGCAGAACCAAGATCAAGAGTGCCTACCATCATTAAGAGCAGGACAGGAAGTATCAAGGCAAGTTCAATTAAAGAAGCGCCTTCCTGCTTATTAATAAGTCTGCCAGTCAGATTTTTTATTTTATTATATGTTGTCATTGTTATTCCACCAGACTAACCAGCGTTCTTTCAATTTCTTTAACGCCGTATAAATCACAAGTCGACTGGTCATTAAATAATTCAGCATTTCCGCTGAAGGTTACCTTGTTTCCAATAATTTGCAGGCATGTTGAAACGGCACTTGAACCACCGGAATATGTTACTTCCTGAGATGGGAAATATACGGCCCCGTTCATGATCATGGATGCTCCGCCCAGAATATCATTATTTCCACCTGCTGGGGCTCTTCTGTCCTGATACATGGTCACACCCGTAAAATCACCGGTGGTGGGGGGAGATAGCTCAATATCTGCTCCGCCATTAATTTTCACATTTCCAATATCGCCAGCGCTATCACCTGTTAAAATAATAACAACACCATCACCATGAATTGTTGCCTGACCATTCACGTCAAAGTCACCACCGTCAATAATATATTCACCCGGAGATAGGGTGACATTCGCCTGTGCCCCGAAACTTAATCCTCCACAATAACGACCCGGTACTGGTGCCGGATCACCTTGTTTGACTGTTAGGTTTGTTTCCGTACAGCCAGCAGGATCCGAAGGTACGGTTAAGTTTTCATAAGGGTCCGGTGAACGCTGTGAAAATGGCTGGATCGGGTTTGGCAGGTTTAAAATAGCATTACTTCCTTGGTATATATCACCATATGCCTGCGCGGATGGGTTCGCCGTTAAGGTTGCGTTACCATTCAGGTAAATTGATGTGTTGCTGTTTGAATTTGAAGCCACACCACAATTAATGTCCACTACAGATGTACCTGTAAATTCAAGTGCTTTGTCCATTGTATGATCAAGGGCCAGGATGCAATGTTCCCCAACCGCAAGGATGCCTGCCGTTGCAAAAGTACTTATTGTTCCTTCTTCAAGCCCTAGAATTGATGTAAACACGCTTAAAGCCGGTGTTTCAGTTGTTACCATCACAAATCTGCTTTGCCCGGCATACTCACCCCTGGTTGGCGGGTTTTCAACCACCATGGTATTTGAACCACCGACAGTAAATGCATTCACGCTTGCATCAGCCTGCGCCGCCATTTCAATTTCGCTTTGTGTCAGATCCTTGGAACTTGCATATGCTGCGGCTAGTGCTGAGGAATCAGTCACGTTTTGCAGCACTCTTTTTTCCATGTACCACATGCTTGCATCAAAACCCAATCCTGCAAAACCCGCAATGACGGGCATTGCCAGTCCGAAGTAAACCAGTGTTGTACCGGATTGATTAGATTTTATATTTGAAAGTAATTTTCTAATTTTCCCAAACAAAATCAGACCCTTTCTTATCCACAGTAAATATCTTCAAGCCCAAGTTGCTTATTTGTCATTAGATTATAATTTATCTTCTAACTTAGTATTAAATTTAGAGAAGATTTTATCTTTTTAGTTTTGAGTGATTTTGAGTATTTAAGGTACTGTTGATGGCGGAAATGTTACGAAAATGGTAATCTCTTAATAGATTTAAAAGGTAAATAACCCATGTTTAAATTAAAGACTTTATCTCATGCAGAAACCCATAAAGAGGTTCTGATCAAGTTTATTTTACTATTAAGTATCCTGATTCTTTATTTCGGCTATCTCAGTTACGAATACGGAATTCTTACCGGCGGATTAGTTGCAATTCTGACCTGGAGCTTTTTTGTTTTATGCACGCCTGTTGCAGATGCAGGGTTTTTACTTGATTTACCCATAAGGCTTTTGTTTGGTTTTCGGATGCTATATAGCGAAATTATGGTATGGACAATTGCTATAGCCCTAAATGCTTATGCAATCCTGTATAATAGGGAAGCCTATGATAAAACTGTTCTAACAACGATTTTTAAGGATATAATTCTTACGCCTTTTCCCTACTGGAGCATATTTATCCTAAGCGGTATTGGGACATTTCTTTCTATCTATTTTGGTGATGAAATGTTGGATGTACTACGACATAAGGATAGGGTTAAGTATCACCAGCACGCTTTTAAGTTAAAATTAATCGGCGTGATTAGTTTATTCCTGCTAATTTCATTCGCTTATTACTTCCTGCTAAAATCGCTGAATATCGAAATTGGCTAGAATAATTTCTATTCCTTTGGACGGGTACTAAAGGTCGATCCCGACAGCCTTAACTTCGATTCCATTTTCAGCAAGACCACTTAGCCAGCGTTTTGCTTCGGCAACATCATGCGGTGCCGCCTGGACACCTGGTGCGAGTCTGCCGTCCATGATTGCACTTACAGCCTCAGCAACAGTGTATGATACTGTATTTGCCATGGCGGAACGCCATCCGCTTCCGGTTGCATCAACGGTTAATGATGCTTTCCAATCATTGCCACAGGATAGCGCAACATACAGCAGGACACGGTCTTTTTCATCTTCACCATATTGGTGTTCGTCCCACAGTTTTGCAGATAAAGCCTTAAGGTCATCCATGCTTGCATTATCCACAATTCTGAAAATATCTTTCCAGGCTTCTTTCCATCCCGCCATGCGCAGTGTGCCACGTACAAAAGTGCGAATATTATTTTCACCGCCAAGGCCATATTCTTCAACATAAGGAATGCTGTTACGATTGGCGTAAGCTTCGAATTTTTCACCGTGAATGGATATTTCAGAAACATTTTCCCACGCTTTGTTAATGGTTGTTTCCGCACCGTTCTTTATCAGCTGGGCTGGATTTGCTAGAGCAGTTATAACGCCAAGTGGTGTCCAGCTGAATTTATAGGTAAATGGTGTTGGTTCCGCCGGAAATCCACCACAGTAGGAGACAAATTCAATGTCGTTACCTTTACCAAGCATCCCTGCTTTTTTAGCTTCATCAACAAGTATATGGGTCAGCAGATGATCAATCCCCGGATCAAGACCGGATTCATTAACCAGCGTAAGTCCTTTATCGATCGCTTCATCATTCAGCGCGATCATTTCTTCACTAAGATAACTTGAGGTGACCATA
>JAUILB010000133.1 GCA_030432815.1 Alphaproteobacteria bacterium
AATTGAGGCAGGGCGTTGTTTAATTTCTGTGCTGTATTCATCACGCTGCTCAGAAATAAACCAAACGCGCTCTAACGCGTAGCCGATTTGAACGGTTTTTTCTATCTATAGATTTATTTTATATTTTTACTTGCAAGATGTAATTAAAACGATAATCTTTTATTGCTTGCAAAAAACAAGTAATGGAGCTTATCGATGCACAGCACTACATTTATTAAAATTATATTTGTAACACTTATAGCCTTAATTACTTCTCAATCGGTACTTGCCGATCACACAATTGGTAATTATGCATTTCCAGAGAAAACCAAGAGAATAAAGGAAAATTAAAGATGGTTAGTGAGCCAAAAATAGTCAACTTCGATCAATGGTTTGAAGCCGGACGTGAATTTAAAAAAAAAGAGGAAGAGCTTTTTCGACATACTATGGAAGTTGCTGAGGCACGTCGAAGATTGCCACGCCTGCAAATCGAAAAAGAGTATTTTTTTGATGGAGTAGATGGGCGAGTATCCCTTGCCGATCTTTTCGATGGAAAAAGTCAGCTAATCATACAACATTTTATGTATGGTGCTGATTGGGATGAGCCTTGTCCTCGTTGTTCTGGAATAGCAGATTGTCATTCAAGTATTCATCCCCATCTTAATGCCCGAGATATTAACCTAGTTGCTGTTTCTAATGGTCCACTTGATAAACTACAAGCCCATAAAAAACGTATGGGTTGGTCTTTTGATTGGTATAGCTGCTTGGGTACCGACTTTGGATTTGATTTCGGGGTTTCATATTTGCCGGAACATCACGAAACAGGTGTAGCATATTATAATTTTGAGCCTTTGCAAAATAAAACGGATGAACTTTCCGGGGTGAGTTGCTTTATTAAGGATACTGACAATAAAATTTATCGCACATATTCAGCTTACCGGGAACATCTAATGCCGCTGCTGAACTTCTATTCTTATATGGATATTTCACCTAAAGGACGCAATGAGGATCCAGATAAAATATTTATGTCCTGGATCAATTTTAAAGATAAATATGATGCATCATAAAAAAATAATTGCGATGAAAAAGAGGGGTGAATAAAAAGCACTATTATGGCCCCTGATTTGGATAGTAGCTTCAAAGGTTATTTATGTTGAAAATGTAAAATGTCCAGTGTGATCTCACCAAAGCGTTTTAAAATTAAATCTTCAGCTTCATTCAGGACGGTATTTAATTCGCGAGTAATTGATTTCTCAATAGGACAACCAACATGTTCATCGGTCAGTCCAATGGTAAATAAGGATGAATCACCAAATAATCTGTAAATATCCAGTAACGTTATATCTTTCAATGGGCGGGTGAGGGCCCATCCGCCGTCTCTTCCTTTTGTGGTTTTGACGTAGCCAGCATCCCTTAAAAGTCCCATGGTGCGGCGGACAACGACGGGGTTTGTTGATAACATTTTGGCTATGTGCGCGGAGGATTTCGGATCATCCTTAATATTCAGATGGGCCAATATATGTAGTACCCGTGACAGTCTGCTGTCTTTTTTCATGCCTTCATCCATAAATGTAACTTTTAACATTACATATATTGTATTTTTGAAAATTTAATGTAACATTAATGGTTACATTAATATGAAGTTGGCGTCCAGCCTTTATCACTACGCCATTTAAACTTGCAAAAGGAAAATACATGAAAACCGATGAAATTATATCCATTTTTGATGAACAAGCCCCCAATTATGACAGTAGGTGGAAACGAATGGCCCCTGTTTCAGATGCGCTTTACTTTTTTGTAAAGACCATTTTTGCCCGGTTACCTGAAAAAGCTAGAATATTATGTGTTGGGGCTGGCACAGGAAAAGAAATTGTTTTTCTCGCTAAATATTTTCCTGATTGGCGGTTTACAGTTGTCGAGCCATCACAAGGGATGATCGATGTTTGTCGTAAAACTATGGAAAATAAGGGTTTGACACAAAGATGCATGTTCCATGAAGGCTTTCTGGATACTCTTCCCAAAGATAGGGAGCATGATGCTGCAACCTGTTTTTTTGTATCCCAGTTTATTCTTGAACAGGACGAAAGAAGTGATTTTTTTAAGCAAATTGCCATTAGATTAGAACCAAAAGGATTGTTGGTCAGTGCGGACCTTGTCGCAGATATATTTTCGAAGGATTATCCTGATCTGCTTGAGTTATGGTTGAAGGTTATGTCGGATGCTGAAGTTGATGAACCGGCACTTCATAAAATGAAAGAAACCTATGAAAATGATGTGGCGGTTTTGCCTTCTCAGAAAGTGAAATCTATTATAGCTTTGGGCGGATTTGACACTCCTGTCAGGTTTTATCAGGCGGGATTGATCCAGGCTTTTTTTGCGCAGCGCAGTAAAGAAATAGATTAGGACTTTTAGTTGATTTTAAAGCTATATAATTTCCTTGAAAAAAGCATTGTAAAGCACTGTTTTTAAAAGATATAAATATTTGAAAAAAATAAACTTTTTGTGAATTTTAAAAATGTAATTTTTATGGCCCAAAAGCTTGCTTTGGTTACTCATATTTTGTATAAATTTATGGTTACATTTTTCATAATTTACGCATCAAATTTAGTAAATCAGATGCCGTAAAAAACAGGGATAATAAAGGGCCATCTATTGACCGATAATACAGCTTCCGAAACACCGGACGAAAGTATCTCCAATATCACTATTGAAGAAGAAATGAAAAACTCATATCTCGATTACGCTATGAGCGTGATCGTGTCACGGGCACTCCCGGATGTGAGGGACGGGCTTAAACCCGTACACCGTCGAATTCTATATTCCATGTATGAAAATAATTATGACTGGACCAAATCGTACCGCAAATCTGCCCGTGTTGTCGGGGATGTGATGGGTAAATATCATCCGCATGGTGATAGTGCTATTTATGATGCGATGGTGCGGATGGCGCAGGATTTTTCATTAAGGCTGCCGCTTATTGACGGGCAGGGAAATTTTGGCTCCATGGACGGTGATCCGCCGGCAGCTATGCGTTATACAGAAGCGCGCATGGCAAAAGCGGCCAGTGGCCTTCTTGAAGATATCGATATGGATACGGTAAATTTCCAGCCGAACTATGACGAAAGTGAACATGAACCAAGCGTTCTGCCAGCACGTTTTCCGGCTTTGCTTGTAAATGGTGCAGGCGGCATCGCCGTCGGTATGGCGACAAATATTCCACCCCATAACCTTGGGGAGGTATTGGATGCCTGCTGTGCCTATATTGATGATCCGGAAATTAGTCTTGAAGAATTGGTTGAAATTGTGCCTGGTCCTGATTTCCCGACAGGTGGCATGATCATGGGCGGTGCGGGTGCACGTTCAGCGGAAATGACCGGCCGCGGATCGATTGTAATGCGTGGCAGAACACATATTGAAGAGTTTAAAAAAGACCGCGAAGCCATTGTCATCACCGAAATACCGTATCAGGTTAATAAATCCCGTATGATTGAAAATATTGCCGACTGCGTACGCAGTAAGAAAATTGAAGGCATATCTGACATCCGTGATGAAAGTGACCGTGATGGTGTGCGTGTGGTCGTTGAAATTAAAAGGGATTCGATGGCTGATGTTGTGCTTAATCAGCTTTTCCGTTTTACACCGCTTCAAACCAGCTTTGGTGCCAATATGCTTGCACTGTGCGGTGGCCGTCCGCAGGTGTTAAATTTACACAATATTATTGAGCAATTTATTCGTTTTCGTGAAGAAGTCATTACCCGCCGTACCAAATTCAAGCTTGCTAAGGCGCGGGACCGTGCCCATTTGCTTGTTGGTCTTGTTATTGCGGTTAATAACCTTGATAAAGTTGTTGCCATGATCAGAAGTGCGGCAAATCCAGCAGATGCACGAGAAGCGCTTCTTGCTGAAAACTGGGATGCTGTTGATGTCGCTGGTTATATTGAACTTATCAATGAGCCCGGGCGTGGTATTGTTGACGGAAAATATAAGCTTTCTGAGAAACAGGTTCGTGCCATTCTTGAACTTCGGCTTCATCGTCTGACAGCCCTTGGCCGTGACGATATCGGTGGTGAACTTAAGGAACTTTCAATACAAATTGAAGACTTTATTGATATTCTTTGCTCGCGTGAACGCCTTTATAGCATTATGAGAGAAGAATTCGTTGCTTACAGGGATGAGTTTTCCACACCACGCCGTAGCGAATTTGCAGCTGATGCCGCCGGTTTTGAGGATGAAGACCTGATTCAGGTCGAAGATATGGTGGTTACCGTAACCAACACAGGTTATATCAAGCGGGTTGCGCTTGATACATACCGTGCGCAACGCCGCGGCGGGAAGGGCCGCAGTGGCATGTCGACAAAGGATGAAGACGTGCTTTCAAATGTATTTGTGGCAAATACCCATGTGCCGATCCTTTTCTTCAGCACATTCGGGCAAGTTTATAAACTTAAAGTATGGAAGCTTCCGCTTGGATCACCAACATCCAAAGGAAAAGCACTGATCAATCTGCTTCCTCTTGAACAGGGAGAAACCATTTCAACAATCCTGCCGCTTCCTGAAGATGAAGACAGCTGGGGCGAACTTCATGCTATATTTGCAACCGCCAAAGGAAATGTGAGACGTAACCTGCTTTCTGATTTTTCAAATGTGCGTGCAAATGGTAAAATCGCGATCAGGCTTTCTGATGGTGATAAACTTGTCGGGGTTGCAGCATGTTCAGAAGAAGATGACGTGCTGATGGTAGCGCGTGGGGGTAAATGTATTCGCTTCCCGGCAACAAAAGTGCGGCTCTTCAAAGGGCGTAATTCGGATGGTGTGCGTGGTATAAAACTTGCTGATGATGACGAAGTGGTTTCCATGTCGATCCTTCACCATGTAAATATGGATCAGGAACAAAAAGTCGCCTACCTTCGTTATGCGAATGCCAAACGCCGTGGCGAGGATCCGGAAAGACCTAATGAAATTGATGAAGAACGGCTTGAAGCACTTGAAGAACGGGAAGAATTTATTCTTAGTATTACAGTGAACGGATATGGCAAGCGCACATCTTCCTATGAATATCGTGTAACAGGTCGGGGTGGTAGCGGTATTATCAATATTGAAACGTCAGAACGAAATGGTGAAGTCGTAGCGGCATTTCCAATTGATGAGCATGACCAGCTTATGATGGTTACTGATAATGGTCGCTTAATCCGTGTTCCGGTTCATGATGTACGCATTGCCGGACGTAATACACAGGGGGTTACGCTCTTTAAAGTCGGGGATGATGAAAAGATTGTTTCTGTTGACCGTATCCATGAATCAGAGGATGATGAAGAATCAGAAGAAGACGGAGGTGACGAAAATGACCAGTCTTCAGAGGATAAAACAACTCCTGAGGAGTGATAAATGGCTATTGGCAAACGAATAGGGCTTTATCCGGGTACGTTCGATCCGATTACGTTGGGACATCTGGATATTATCGAACGTGGGACAAAGCTCGTTGACCATCTTATTGTGGGGGTTTCAACCAATCCGTCGAAAAAAACACTTTTCACTCTTGAAGAACGTATCGAGATAGTAAGACGGGAAATCGATTATTTAAACAAGAAATCTGGCGCAACAGTTGAAGTGGTTGGTTTTAATACACTTCTTATGGCTTTTGCAGAACAGGTGAATGCTTCTGTTATTATTCGTGGGTTGCGTGCAGCATCGGATTTTGAATATGAATTTCAGATGACTGCGATGAATGACCAGCTTAATGAAGAAATTGAAACTGTCTTTATGATGGCTGACCCCTCGCTTCAGGCAATTGCCTCTCGACTCGTCAAGGAAATTGCAATATATGACGGTGAAATTGATAAATTTGTTACTCAATCCGTACGTGATGATGTACTTGCAAAACTTGGCAAAAAATAAATAACTACAGGACAAGACAATGAAAATAATTTTTAAGGCTTTTATTGCCTTTATCTTTATTTCCCTAACGCCTTATTCGGTTAGTGCTCAACAATCCGACCTGGATCCTGAAAACACGCTTTATCTGGATCTGATCGATGGACGTGTTGTTATTAAAATGTATCCGGAATATGCACCCAAACATGTGGCACGCATTAAAGAACTCGTAAGACAGGGTTTTTATGATGGCATTGTTTTTCACAGAGTAATAGACGGATTTATGGCGCAAACCGGTGATCCGGACGGGGCCAATCCCGAACTTTCGGGAACTGGTGGAAGCGGTCAGAATATCGATGCTGAATTTCATACAGAACTCTCCCATTTTAAGGGTGTGGTATCAATGGCAAGATCCAGTGACCCAAACAGTGCCGACAGCCAGTTTTTCATCATGTTCGGTTATCGTCCCAGCCTTGACGGGCAATATACAGTTTGGGGTGAGGTTGTTTCGGGTATGCGCTATGTGGACAATATCAAACGCGGTCTTGTGAGCGAAGGTCTTACAGATCCAAGTAAAATTATCAAAATGCAGGTAGCTGCGGACGTAAAAGAATAGGAAATAATCATGGATCTTGAAAATACACTCTATCTTGACCTTGAAGCAGGGCGTGTCACCATTGAACTTTATGGTGATGTGGCACCAAAACATGTGGCAAGGATCAAGCAGCTTGCCCGCGAAGGGTTTTATGACGGCCTCACGTTTCATCGTGTAATAGAAGGTTTTATGGCCCAAGGCGGTGATCCGGATGGTACCGGAATGGGTGGGTCCGGTCATAAACTGCCAGCGGAATTTTCTGATAAGCCACATCACCGCGGTGCCTGCTCAATGGCACGTTCACAGGATCCTGATAGCGGTGACAGCCAATTTTTTATCTGCTTTGGTGATGCCACGTTCCTTGATGGTCAATATAGTGTCTGGGGACAGGTTATTGACGGTATGGAACATGTAGACGGCATCAAGCGCGGCGAAGGCATGGATTTCTGCATGAACGGTAATCCGGACAAAATCGTAAAAATGCAGGTGGCTGCTGATGCAGCATAAAATGTTCAATGAAAGTTGAACAATTCGACTTCGAGCTTCCAAATGAGCTTATTGCATTAAGACCCGCCCCATCCCGTGATGGGGCGCGGTTGCTTGTAGTGTCTGGTGAAAAGCGACAGGACAAAAATGTTTATGATCTGGCGGATTTGTTTAATCCGGGTGATCTGATGATATTCAATGATACACGGGTTATTCCGGCGCGGCTTAGTGGTAAACGGCGTGATGCGAAAATGGAACTTACCCTGCATATGAATATGACAGGCGGTGTATGGAAAGCATTTGCAAAACCGGCCAAAAAATTGAAACCCACCGATGTTATTGTTTTTGATGGTGGCCTTGAAGCATGCGTCCTTGAAAAAGGGGACGGTGGTGAAGTTACGGTTCAATTTAACGTAAGCGGTGACAAACTAAGTGAAACATTGAAGGTAGCAGGTGTTATGCCGCTGCCCCCCTATATTGCATCACAAAGGCCCGTGGATGAACGTGATTTGGATGATTATCAAACCATATATAGCAAAAATGATGGTGCTGTTGCCGCTCCTA
>JAUILB010000134.1 GCA_030432815.1 Alphaproteobacteria bacterium
GGGGGGAATTTCGTCCGGTGCGCAGGCATACGCCAAAATCAAGGCCGGTGCATCATTAGTTCAGCTATATTCGGCACTGGTTTATCACGGCCCGGGTTTGGTGAGGAAAATAAATTCAGAACTTGAGCTACTTATAAAAAAAGATGGCTTCAGCAATGTGACTGAAGCCATCGGACTTGATCATAAATAATAAATAAACCGCCTAATCGTCGGCATTGCCCATTTGTGATTGCAGATAATTTTTTTCACCGACTTTTTCAATAAGAGCAAGATTTGTTTCAAGCCAGTCGATATGCTCTTCCTCATCTTCCAGAATGCTTTCAAATAATTCACGTGATACATAATCACGGACGCTTTCACAATATTCTATAGCATCCTTTAGATCGGCATGTCCCTCAAGTTCCAGTGCCAGGTCGCCTTTCATCATTTCAGTAACATTCTCACCGATTTTCAGACGGCCAAGTTGCTGTACACCCGGCAAGCCCTCCAGAAAAAGGATGCGTTTTATAAGATCATCCGCATGCTTCATTTCGTCGATGGATTCTTCATACTCATATTTCTCAAGTGCTGTGAAACCCCAGTCGCCATACATGCGGCTGTGAAGGAAATATTGATTGATCGCTGTTAGTTCGTTTTTTAAAACTTTGTTGAGGTGCTCTATAACTTTTTTATCACCCTTCATTGCCTGCTCCTGAATTAATTCTTATTTAGGCAGTATTTTATGATCAATGCGGGCTTAAGTCAATGAAATCTACGATTTTAATTTTGATAAGTTGTTGATTTTAATACTGAAAATCATTATTAAGAGGAGTTATGGGCTTTGGGTAATCTGCTTTTCAGTATTGCAGATATTTTGTGCATCACAAAGACACATCCCACACTGAGGCTTAACGCCCAGTGTTTCATACACTTTCACTGCGTTAAAACTGCCTTTAATTTTACGTGCAGCTTCCCGGACTGTATTTTCATTCAGTGCATTGCATATGCAAACGTACATTTTTCGAATCTCCAAAAACTATAAAAATTATATGCAATTAAGAATGAATGTCAATAACGTTAATAATGATTCTTAATATCTTTATGAAATTTTATGAATTTTATTGGAATTCTTGAAATCCATTGTCTATAAAATATCTAAGTTTAATCGTTTCAGGAATAAATCAATGGCTATAACAATTTACCATAATCCGCGCTGCAGCAAATCCCGCCAGACACTGGCCTTGCTTGAAGAAAAAGGTATTAAGCCGACTATAAAAGAATATCTGAAAGATGTTCCCAGTGCGGATGAGTTAAATGAAATTCTCAATATGCTTTCTATGGAACCAAGGGAACTTATGAGAAAGAATGAGACAGAATATAAAGAAAATAAGTTGGATAACCTTGCATTAAGCCGGGATGAGCTAATAGCAGGCATGGTTTCTAATCCAAAACTGATTGAACGTCCTATCGTGATAAATAACGGCAAAGCCGCCATAGGGCGGCCGCCGGAAAGTGTTTTGGAAATTTTATAAATTCAGATCATTTATCGAGCATTGATTTTCATATCCGGCCCTTTTTACAAAACGTCCTGAAAAGTTCCCTGTATGCTCCCCGTCCTTTAGTGCCTGTATGCCATTTACAAAAACATGCACCATTCCAACTGCATATTGGTGTGGTTCTTCAAAGGTTGCCACGTCGGCTATTTCCTGTGGATCAAAAATTGCAAGATCGGCAAAATAACCTGGCGCAAGAACGCCGCGATCTTTCAGCTTTAAATTTGTTGCCGGAAGTGAAGTCATCCGCCTTATTGCATCACTTAGTGTCAGAACCTTTTCATCGCGGACATATTTACCAAGCACACGTGAAAAATTACCATAAGCCCTGGGATGCGTGCTGGAATTCAGGAAAACCCCTTCTGGTGCCTGCGATGTCGCATCCGAACCAAAGCTTACCCACGGTAGCTGAAGTTTTTTTCTGATATTTTCTTCTGACATCATAAAATATATGGTGCCGACGCGGCTGCCATCTTCGGCCACAAGGTCCATTGCTGTTTCCTCCGGTGTTGTGCCGCGCATTTCAGCAATTTCAAGAAGCGTTTTTCCTGTCAGATGTCTAAGTTCAGGATTTTTGTATCCCACCGTAATGACATTCTCATATCCCGACCCGCGTCCAAGATTTTCCCATCCCGCGTCATCCATTTGCATTTCTTCCAGGGCTTTGGCGCGTTGCTCAGGATCCTGCATGTTTTTGATCCAACCATCGATACCACCTTCCTGTATCCACGGTGGGATCATAGCATCCAGCCCCGTGGAACCAGCAGTATAACTATACATATTTGCCCGTATATCCAACCCTTCAGCGCGCATTTTTTCGATCCTGTCAATTACCAGATCCATTTTATGGTAATTGTCTTTTCCTGCGGCCTTAAGGTGATATATTTCTGCGGGTAGGTTTGCTTCCCTTGCGATGGTAATAAGCTCGTCAACGGCTTCTTCAAACTGGTTGCCTTCGCTTCTGAGGTGGGAAATGTAGGATCCTCCACAAACACTTGCCGCTTTATTTAAAGCTATTAATTCGTTGGTGTCTGAATAGGATGCCGGTGCGTAAATGAGCGACGACCCGACACCGAGCGCCCCTTCATTCATGGCATCAATGACCAGTTGCTGCATGCGGCGTGTTTCTTCCGGTGTAGGTAATCGGTTTTCATAACCAATTTCATGTTTGCGTACCGTTGTCGCACCCACAAATGACGCTACATTTGGTGAAATGCCTTTGTTTTCAAGGAAAGTCAGATATTCCCCCAGGGTTGTCCAGGTAATATCAAATTTGATATCTCCCTGGTTTGCTTCTTCATATTCTTTAAGCTCTTCCGTGTAGGGTCCCATGGAGGTACCTTCGCCAAAAACTTCCAGTGTTACGCCCTGTTTAAGTTCGCTCATGCTGCGTCCATCATGAATAAGGCTATCCACAGACCAACTTAATACATTGATAAAACCAGGTGAGACAACCAGTCCGGTAGCGTCAATCTCTTCATCCGCTGTCGCATTCTGAAGATCGCCAACGGCAATGATTCTGTCATCATTTATTGCCACATCCCCTTCAATAGCAGGGCTTCCCAGACCATCATGTATAATGCCGCTACGAATAATTTTATCATAGTGAGCGGCCGTATTATCCGTATCATTTTCAGAACAGGACGATATGAATACTGCTAAAAGAACAACGAATATTAATTGAATTTTTCTATGAAACATTTTTCTTTCCTACCATGCAAATGAGAAATGAGATTAATGTACCGATACAAAGTTGCCATGTAAATGCGTATCCTTTTAAACCATCAGGCATACCAAGCAGGTCGATGATGTAAACCTGCCCCAAAAGGGTCACCAGAAATCCGGCAATGAGTGCGGCTTTTACAGAAGTGATTGAGCCGCGGTTTGTAAACAGTGCGGTAAAATAAACACCTAACAGTCCCGAGTAGGCAAAAACCATCACTGACAAGGCAAAATCAAGCAGGGGAAGCCCCGAATATCGTTGCCAGTAATAGCACAGTACAGACATTGAAAATAAACCCAGCCCCACAAGTGCCATGCCAGTTTGACCTGCCCTCACATAATGCCGTTCACTTTTTTGTTTTGTTCGTTCTATCCAGGGACGATAAAAATCCTGAACCAGCACCGATGACATACTGTTAAGCCCGGAATTAATGGTCGATATTGCTGCCGCGATAACACCAACTGTCACAAGTCCTTTTAGCCCGGCGGGCAGTTCATTCAGAATGTAGAACATAAATACAGTGATATCTTCTCCCCGGAATGATTGGTTTGTTAATGAAGCTGACATCGTCCCCATAAGGTCCGGGCGATCATAAAATATATATAGAAGCTGGCCAATAGACATAAATAGCGCAATAAGCGGGGCACCGATCAGGACAGATATGATAAGCGCTTTTGCACCTTCATTTTTATTCTTACAGGTTAACAGCCGCTGGGTAATATCCTGATCCAGCCCAAAACTTGCAATAAACAGAAGAACGAGCCCCGCCATTACAGAGAGCATGGCATAGGGGTTAGCAAAATTAAGCGAAAAATCAAAAAGACGTAGCTTGTTAATGCCTTCGGGTGTTTCTCTGAGGTGATATATAATTTCAGAAATATTGAGCGGTATTGCATCCAGCAGGAAATAAAGGGTTGCTAGCGCGGAAAATGTATACATCAGAAATTGAAACATATCCGTCCATATGATTGATCTTATTCCCCCCAGAAAGGTAAGGAAAAAACCCAGTGAAACAAGTACAAGCGATGCTGTAACGATACTGCCGGCATTAATATTTCCAAATAAAATCATAGAGACCGCAATAGCCGCCAGATAAAGTCGTGCACCGCTGGCAAAAAGGCGTCCCACCAAATACATTGCACCCGCTGCCCGCATGGCACCACTGCCATAACGGTCATCAAGCAATTCATAAACAGTTGTGGCATTGAGCGCATAAAATTTTGGTATTAAAATTCTTGCAATGAAAAAAGATGCAATGATCGCACTGATATTTGCAGCCAGATATGTAAAATCACCCCGGTAACCCTGATCAGGGCCTCCTAAAAAGGTGGCCGCAGACTGTGTTGTAGCAATCACGGAAATGGCAACAACCAGATATTGCATGCTATTGCCACCAAGAAAATAATCTTTAACATTGGCTGAGCCATGCTTAGCGTAAAACCAACCCATACCAAAAAGCAAAATCAGGTAAGCTACAACGATCATCCAGTCGAATATCGAAAATGTACCTGTCATTTGCTTCCTATCAAGCTAATTTGGATAAAACTATTCTTAAGTTATTATCATATTTTGAAAGCAGCTTTTTACTTTCGTCTATGCTTTTTCCCAAACAAATCAGAATTGCTGTTTTTATATGAAAATCAGCTTGGTTAAGTGCATCTTCGGCTTTTGCAGGATCGCAATTTGCAATATCACTAACCATTTTGATGGCTCTTTTTTTCAGCTTACGGTTGGATACAATCATATCCACCATTAAACCATCATGAACCCTCCCCATTTTGGACATGATAGATGTAGATAGCATATTCAAAATAGCTTTTTGTGCTGTTCCGGCTTTCATACGTGTCGATCCTGCGATCAGTTCGCTTCCTGTTTCTGCAAGGATAGAATGTCTGGCTTCGTTAAGAATAGGCGTGTCAGGATTGTTCGCGATGCCGATGGTTAAAGCCCCTAATTTATTTGCCTTTCTGAGTGCTGCCAAGGTATAGGGTGTCCTTCCGCTTGCTGCTACACATAAAACAACATCCGTGGGCCTCACTTTGGCTTTCAGCATTTCCTGGCTGCCGTTTTCCTCTATGTCTTCCGCGCCTTCTACACTTTGCATAAGTGCTTCATGGCCCCCGGCAATACAGAAAACCAACCTATCCACGGGCCATCCAAATGTAGGTGTGAGTTCAGTACCGTCCTGTACAGCCAGTCGCCCTGATGTGCCGGCACCGACATATACAAGTCTCCCATTATCCCTTAATGTTTTAGATGCTTCTTCTGCGGCGTTGGCGATATCTTGCACAGCATTCTTGATGGATGTTAATGCATCTATTTGCTCATTATATATTGCGGATACCATGTCATAAGTACTCCAAAGATCGAAATTGGAGAACCTTTGATCAACATTTTCTGTCACTTTAAAATCACCTGCAATTATTTATAGAAACAATTTACGGTGAAGTATTATATGAAACAGTAAGATAAGCCATTTAAATTTTATAGAAAGGCTTAAAAACTGTCTTTGAGTTAACGTTATATACTAAGAAATGAAGTGGTGCCCCCACACGGACTCGAACCGCGGACCTACTGATTACAAATCAGTTGCTCTACCAACTGAGCTATAGGGGCATTCAAAGGAATGCATTCATCAGAATCTAATGAAAGTAGGCGCAAACTAGTGGTGTTTTATTTTAAAATCAAGCGTTATTTTATGCGCGTATGCTTTTTTTATTTAGCTTGAAAAAACATAAAGTGCAACGGCAGCAGCATTGGACACATTAAGACTTTCAACGGTACGTTTAATGGGAAGTTTAACAAGTGCATCGCAATGGTCCGCTGTTCCTTTTCTGATACCTTTTCCTTCTGCGCCCATGATAAGGACAATATTGTTGCCGTAATCAGCATCACGTATATCCTGATCAGCATAGCCATCAAGTCCGATACGCCAATAACTCATTTCAGCCAGTTTATCCAATGCCCTGCTCAAATTTGTAACACGTATCCAGGGCAGTGTTTCAAGTGCCCCGGACGCGGATTTTGCAAGTGTTCCGGATTCCGGTGGCGCATGCCTGTCGGTGGTGATTATGGCCTTGGCACCAAATGCCGCAGCACTTCTGATAATTGCACCAACATTATGAGGATCGGTTACCTGATCAAGGACAAGGATTAAATTCTTTTCACCAGGCATAATGACACAGCATTCTTCCATATGACGGGCAGGGAGAGGTGTTGTTAATAATGCAATTCCCTGATGTACCGAGTCTTCAGGCAAAAATTTTTCAAATTGTTCAACAGGTGCAATTTCAGGATTTAATGCACGGATATTTAAATGAATTTTAGTGAGCTCTTCCTTATATTGGTCGTGGCTTCGTCTGGATACAATTAGTCTTTTGATTTTGCGTAAAGGATTTTCCAGGGCCGCTAAAACTGCATGTCGCCCAAAAAGCCATAAGCCATCCGAAGAAGCAGAAAAATTGCGGCGTTCTGCCGGTTCCCGGGGGGATGATTTTTTATCGTATTTCCGGGGTCGGTTTTTTGTATTTTTATTTTTGCTCATAGCACTTGCTATAAGCCAGTCCGTTTGAGAGCGCAACCGCTTTAATCCTTTATGTTTTTGTTCCTTTTTTGCAACTTTCGTGAATTGGAGACCAAATAGTTGTAAAATTCCGTTGACAACACAGAATAAATGTCCATATTGCGGCTTCAAGTTGCCTGCTTGTGTTGGCGACTTATACCCTGTTTTGGAGGGGTGGCCGAGTGGTTAAAGGCACCAGACTGTAAATCTGGCCGCGTAGCGTACACAGGTTCGAATCCTGTCCCCTCCACCATTTACTTAAAGGCTTTGAAAAACAAAGTCTGATCTGGATATAATCAGGGTGGAGTGGAGCTTAATGCGCGGGCGTAGCATAATGGTAATGCAGCAGCCTTCCAAGCTGAATACGAGGGTTCGATTCCCTTCGCCCGCTCCAATTTTTGAATGCGGTGGATGTGCGATATGCCATACACTGATGTGTTTAATTAAGGGATTATTGAATACCCTTTGATATAAAACTTAGGTAGAAGAAGATGGCTAAAGAGAAATTTGAACGCAATAAGCCGCATTGTAATGTTGGTACAATCGGCCACGTTGACCATGGCAAGACGACGTTGACTGCAGCGATTACGAAAGTGCTTGCTGAGA
>JAUILB010000135.1 GCA_030432815.1 Alphaproteobacteria bacterium
CAACAGAGCTTTTATCTGCCCATCCGCCCCAATTTCTCACCTGTTCCAGAAAAGGTATGAATGCTTCCTCATTCGACGATCCAAGAACGTCGACAAGTTGTCTTTGCCAACGTTCAAGAAATATGGCTTCATCATCAAGCATGATGTCATACAGTTCTTTTTCAGTAATGGGATAATCAAGTTCAAACAATCTTTGCTTTATTTGTCCTGCTCTTGCACCCAGATCATAGCGGCTATAGCCCACCTTTTTAAAATCATCGCCCGATACCACACGTGCATTTGCTGTCCAAAGTCTTCCATGTTCGGGATTAACAATACGAGGGCTTTCATCAGATGGATACCAATCATTCCATACCTGCTTTCCATCGGACCAATCCTGTATTTTGTTATAATCCCCTTCCGGTCTTTTGGGGATCCTACCAAATAAGGTCCAAGCGATATTACCGTCTTTATCAACAATAACAGTATTTTGCGCAGGTATAGCCATATTCCCGGCTAACGAAACTGCTTCATTTACTGATTTTGCCTTTTCAAAATTAAACAATTCCAGATTTACACCGTCTGGCATATGAGCTACCCAACGATAAACATATTCTGCACCGTCCGGCATTTCAATAACAGGCCCCCATATAGTTTCCTTGACAAGCATTGTTTCAGCACTATCACCTGCAATATTGATAATTTCTTCCTGAATTTCAAAATCCACATAACCCTGATCGGTTAAATACTGGTTATCATTTTCCGGGTTGATCCTGAGTTCAATTAAATCAGAATGATCTATATTTGAATTGGTAAAACCCCATGCGATGTGACCATTGCTACCAACAACAATAGCGGGCACACCCGGCAGTGATACGCCCGTAATATCCAATGATCCATCTGCAAGCTTAAGACGCAATTTATACCAGATTGACGGAGAGCGCAGCGTAAGATGCATATCATTGGAAATCATCCCCGATCCTGTTTCGGTTAGCTTCCCTGATACCGCCCAATTATTGCTCCCAAGCATTGGTGTATCATCCCGGCGGATCAGCGCAACTGAACCTTGTTCTAACAGGGAACTATCCGGGATGTTGACGACTTCAATTCCAGTTTCTTCGTGGATCGGCGAATCCCAGTCCGTTTGTTTTGGGAGCAAGAATTCAGCAAGCTCGGCAGGAAGAGATTCTCTTAACAAATGATTTTGCCATTCAAAGTCACCATCCGATGACTGTAATGTAAAAAACATGGCGTAAATTGCAAGAAAGGTATCTTCCCGTGTCCATGGTTTTGGTGTAGCACCTAGCAACCAATATTCAAAAGGTTTAGAGCCAAGAGCCTCTAATCCATCATTTACCCCGCGAGCATATTGATCAAGTTGAAAACGTTCAAAATCTGATAACAGATCAATTGCAACTGTTGCCCGACTGCGAAAACGGTGAACACGATTTTCACGGTCCGTACTCACTGCCAATGATCCAAAAAGTTCAGAAAGCTCCCCGGCTGCCAATCGCCTGGAAAGATCCATTTGAAAAAACCTTTCCTGCGCATGTAAATATCCTGAAACATAAGATAGATCGGATCTGTTGTGCGCTGTAATAGTGGCATTCCCATATTCATCACGCTCTAACATTACCAGCGCGGATACGCTGCTCGCCTCAATGACCCCATCTAATTCCGGTAAGCTTCCCCTGAAACCAAAATAAATAACAGAGCAGGCCATCAGGGGCACACCTATCAAAATATACGCAGCTATTTTAAACCATCTAAGCAATATCAATGTCCGTATCGGCAAAAATTTACTACTATTCTAATAAAAAATGGGCCAGACGAAATAAATTGTCCAGCCCATAAATTCAATTTTAGAATTCCTGCTTATTCACCAGGGTGATAGGTACGTTCCGCATTCGCTTCCACATCTTCGCGATAATAATGAACATCACGGAATTCACCGCGTCCATACATTTCACCCTGATCAAAGAAGTGTGGCGAATTTGGATCACTGTTTAATCCGCCGGCCATAAGCGCTTTTGCGGTTACCTTGTCACCAAATTCGATAGCAGCAATGAAACTATTACCACTTGTACCATACCATTTTTTAGTACCGGGATATTGTCTTGTCCCAATTGATGCAAGCGCACCCCAGCGACCAGAAGCAAGTTTCATTGGATAGCTTGGTTTATTATCATCAAACGTTTGAATGATACTCCCATCGTTACGTTGAAAACGGTTAATCTCACCCCAGGCAATTTGCCAGGTTCCGAAATCTGCTTCCATGCGTTCAATTGCGGCTTTTAAAGCTGCAAGATACTGCTCAGCAGAAATCTCAGTTTCCACATACGCGTAAGCATCGTAAGGATCAAGATCATCACCGCGTGGTAACAGGCTCCATAGCTCATTGCCCCAATGATGGGCAAGTGATGTTTCAACACTGTCCATGCTGGTGCGTTTATCCCATGCAACCAGCATATCAACGGCTTCTTTAAGGCTTTCATCCGGATTTGCATCATACGCTGCTTTTAAAACCGGAACAAAACGTTCAAATGATGGAAGTAACCCGTCATATCCGGCCTCAATAAGCTTATCAATGTCAAAATCATTGATGTTCGGATATAGCCCAAGAGCATGTTCACCACGCGGGTTTTCAAAATTTACCGACATATAGCTGGGGTAATCTTCCTTCTTCGGGCTATGATCCGGCCCGGCAGCACTGAATGGCCAGTTATTTGTATTATAAAGCCATCCTGATCCGGGGTTTAAAAGATTTATTGCTTCTTCCACCGGATGTAATCCTTTCCAGTCCGTGTCAGGATTATTTCCGTCAACCGGGTGATTAAAGTCATAATCCGTGTTACGGATCGGATGAAAGTTACCGTGGAAATAGGCAATATTACCATCTTTATCCGCATAAACCGTATTGTTAGATGAATTTGATTTAAGCCTCATCATTTCATAGAATTCAGCATAAGATTTGGTTTTTGTCCGTGTATAGGATTGGTTAAGTGCCGTCAGCGGAATATTCATCAACTGTACGGCAATCCATCTGCCGTCATCGTCGGAACGAACAACCGGACCATGATGAGTATGATAGACCGTAAAGTCACGTGATGCCATTGAACCATCTTGGGCTTTATATTCAATCGTTTCGACTGACTGTTCTACTTCGCGTTCTTCATCACCATACATATAATAAAGTTTGCCATCACGCTCGATGATTTCATTATAGTAATATTCGTCGATTACATCTGAACGTGTAGATGTATGCATCCAGCCATTATATTCACTAAAGCCCTGATAGATGAAAAATTGGCCCCAGGTTAATGCGCCATAGGCATTAAGACCTTCTTCACTAACCATATGGGCTTCTTCACGAAAATAATGGGTCGTATGTGGATTGATATAAAGAAGTGCTTTGCCGTTTACTGTTTTTTCCGGTGCAATGGACATCCCGTTTGAACCGCGTGGTTCCCAATCAACAATGTCGGGTGCGGCAGCCATTTCCTGCGTACCACCATAAAATCTTTCAAGTTCACTGATTGAAATACGTTCGATATCACCACCAATGCTTCCTTCTGAAAACGACAGTGCCATCCATGGTTCAAACCTTTTAATTACTTTCGGCTGAACTTCGGGATGAGTATAAAGATAGTAATTAAGCCCGTCAGCATAAGCATCCATTAATTTTTTAAGCCAATCCGGTGCTTCATTATAAAGGCGCTTCATTTCATCTTGCTGAATGAACAGACGCATACGCAAGTCACGATAAATTTCACCTTCCCCTTCGGCTTGTGCCAAAAGGCCCATTGCGTTCATATAATTGACTTCTACGCGATTAAAGTCATCCTCGGCCTGTGCATACATAACACCGAAAACCGCATCTGCATCAGTTTTTCCATATATATGAGGGATGCCCCATTTATCCCTTATGATAGTTATATTTTGTGCTTGCGCTGCCCAGCGATCCTCTTCTGTCATAACGGCATTTTCATCACCGCTATCCTGTGAAGAACATGCCGAAATAGCCAACAACATTATTATCAGATATTTTTTCATTTGGAATGTGTCCCTTTAATTGAATCCGTTAATCCGCAAAAAACAATAGCCATCCCCGTAATGACTGTAAAGCATTGTTCTATTAAAAAGGCCTGTATCAAAGTACAGGCCTTTATCTTATATCTTTAAAAACGAACTTTCGCGCCGCCATAAAATGCTCGAGGCCGACCAACAAAATAACGTTCGCCAACACCAAAGGGCGCATAATCTGCGCGCTCTGCATAACGAACATTGGTAATATTCATAACGCGCATGAAAATATCAACATTTTCCATTGCTTCCGCTTCTACACGAAGATTGAAATAATTATGACCTTCATACTTATATGTATTGGTTGGTTCCATATAATAGGACCCCATCCAGGCCCATTCCAGCCCTGCTTTTACTTTATTTGCCGGTATCCAGTTAAGTTGAATGCTGCCAAAATTTCGCGGTGCAGTATCAATATCCAGCCCATTCCAATTAATACCATCTGATAAATAATCGAAATCATATTTATGCTCTGCAAGACTACCGCTGGCACGAATACTGACATCGATTGGAAAGCGATATTCGAACATGCCTTCTACGCCAATGTGCTTGGATTTACCATTATCGACATTGATACGATTATCCTGGAAGATCACATTATCCTTTTTCATGTAGAAACCGGCAATTTCGTAGGAATAAGTATCTGTAATGCCACGAATACCCACTTCAACACTATCAAGTTTAACGCTATCAATATCCGCTACGAGTTGCCCAACTTGCAAACGATAAAGCTCCGCTGTTTGCGGTGCACGGAAACCTCGGCTATAGCGGGTAAAGAAATTGTTATCGTCATCTATTTTAAACAATAATCCTGCTTCAAACGACACATTGTTAAAGCTGTCTTCACGATCCTCAGGTCGTGTATAACGACAACCACCAAAACCGCAGGGATTACCATCTTCGTCAACACGACCACTGGTCATGCGGTTATTATAATCATATTTCATATGTTCCGCACGAACACCACCCATAAGAGATAGCTGGTCATTAATATCAAATTCACCTCTTAAAAAACCGGCTATTAATTTAGTATCAACTTCATAGTCATATTGTTTGCCTGAAGGAATTGTTGCAACAAGGAAAGCACTTCCTACTGTTGGTCCGTCCTGCGTTTGTTTTAATTCACCATGACCTAGCTCACCATCAACGCCTGCAATCAATTCAAACTGCTCACCTTCATTGATGTAAAATGCACTTTGAAAACCAATACTTTTCTGTTCATTTTCTTCAAGTGGTTGCCCCGGAATAAAATGCATTAAAAATTCCATATCCATGCTTCTGGCATAGGGAGTAACCTGCAAGCGCACATTGTCTGATACGTCTGCCGATATTGTCGACCAGTAACGGAAAGATTGAGCCTTTCTGAAAGCTTCAGGATTGGCATTGGTCTTCGCAGCTACAGGATCTTTATAAAGATCAACCCCGACAAGATAACCCGCTGTTTCCTGATCAAGATTTGTAAACAAGAAATTAGAGGAAATTTCAAATCCGCCATTATTATATTCGTGCCTTATCTGGCCTTTTTGCTGATCAAAACCGCTTTCTTCTATATATCCGCCATCATGCGCGACCGTGCCTGTTACACGAAAGCCATGGTTTCCATTTATAAAAGCACCGCTTCCATTAAATTTCAGATGTCCCCACGAGCCTCCTTCCATGCTTGCGTAGGAATTTGCATCACCCACTGTTTGTGAAACAATATTAATAACACCATGCATCGCGTTTGATCCGTAAAGGACAGAACCGGGACCACGAACCACTTCAATGCGACCAGCTTGCTCGGAAAAACCGTCAAACAGTTCATTAACATTACAAAAGCCCGCGCCACGTAACGGCACACCATCCTGAGCGGTCATAAAGGCACCACATGCACCTGCACCGGTAAATATCGGTGAACGCAATGCTATCAGTGATTCCTGACCGTTGTTTCTTGAAATGTTGGCACCAGGGATACTAAGCAATATTTCATTAATGTGCGTGGGCGCAACAAACTGTATGTTTTCACCTGTCACCGATGCCTGATTACCAATAACATTATTTGCTATCTGTTCGCTTCGGGTTGTGGTCACAGTAATAACTTCACTTTCAACTGGCTGTTGTGCCTCAGCCATCATTGGTAACGCCATAATAACACTGGTGCTTAAAATAAGATTCCTTTTATGTTTCATTTTATCATATTCTTTCTTAACCAATTTTCAGACTGAGCTAATCATTAAGCTTATTATAAACAGATGTCTGCTAAAATAATTTTGCTTAAATGTTATATCATAACTCTACAAGTCTAGCCGTATAGCATGGTATCTGGTCTTTTTGAACAAAAAAGATAAACTAATACCCTTTCCATCTATTTTCTTAATTTTTAGACCCGATTTGAGTCGATTTGACTATACACATCGACTTTAAAACCTTATAACATACGAAGTTACATTGTAACAATAATCATAAAAAACCGATTCTCTGTCGGCGTATTAATATAATGTGATATAATAATCATTCATGTTGCTTAAATGGGAGATAAGAATGAAATTTAGTATAATAAAATCTGCGCTTGTTCTGGCAATGGCCACTTTTGGTGTCATGTCAATCAACGCGAAGGCACAGGCTCCGGATACATCAGCTGGTGAATGGCCACATTACACCGGGGATATTAAAGGATCCCGCTATTCACCGCTTGATCAAATTGATGCGGATAATTTCGAAGATCTGGAACTTGTCTGGTCCTTTTCAACCAAAAACCTGGGAACACGTGGCGAATATAAGCTGGAAGTAACACCGCTTATGGTTGACGGTGTGCTATACGCAACCGCCGGCACACGCCGTACTGCGATCGCGCTTGACGGTAAAACAGGTGAACTGATGTGGCTTCACAGTATGCGTGAAGGTCTGCGTGCCGGACTTGCACCGCGTCAGCTATCCGGTCGTGGTCTTTCCTACTGGTCTGATGGCAATGGTGATGACCGCGTACTTTATGTAACAACTGGCTATAGACTTGTTGCATTGAATGCCCATACAGGTGTGCCCATCAACAGTTTCGGTACCGATGGAAACGGTATTCTTGACCTTAAAATAGGTGCCGTTCAGGGTAACGAAGTACAGATTGACCTGGTAACAGGTGAAATCGGTCTTCATGCAACCCCTACTGTTGCTGGTGATTTAATCATTGTTGGTTCAGCCATGAAAGAAGGCATGACCATTGATAACTATAACAACACCAAAGGTCTTGTTCGTGCATTCGATGTTCGCACAGGTGAGCTTGTCTGGCAGTTTGACCCTATTCCGCGTCCTGGCCAGTTTGGTAATGACACATGGCTCGATAACTCATGGGAAAGAAACGGTAACACCGGTGTCTG
>JAUILB010000136.1 GCA_030432815.1 Alphaproteobacteria bacterium
TCTGCGCATTCCATGCTGCAATCAAGGTGAATTTTTTTAAATCCTGCGGCAATATATTCTTTTATTAAATCATCCGCTTTGTTCATTGCGTCAAATGCATTTTCATTCTTCCAGCAAACCGGCCCTAAATGATCCCCACCCAGTATGATATTATCAATGGGAAAATTCTTGCTACGTGCCAAATCCGTCACAAATTTATAAAAATCGGCGGCTCGCATCCCTGTATAGCCGCCGAACTGGTTGACCTGATTTGCAGTTGCTTCAATAAGAAGTGGTGTATTATTTATAAGTGCAAACTCAATTGCTGCTTCAATGACCAAAGGATGGGCCGAGCAAATAGAATATATGCCTTTTGGTTTTCCTTTTCTGTTTTGATCAATAATGTTTTTTAAAAGTTTCAAAATAATCTCTTAACATGACTGTGTGATCAGCAGTTTAATTCCTGCTTCTCTATTATAAATAATGTTTCCTCATCGAATGGGTGTCCCGATAACTTTGCGGCATAAAGAGCAGCACCAACCATTGGTGAAAAACGCGGTTTAATAATCTCATAGTCTAACTTTAATGCATTTTTTATAGGTGTCAAAATAAGCTCGCCGGCTTTAAAAACCCCGCCGGAATAAGAATATTTAACCCGCATGGATGATGGAAAGGCCAGTTTTCGTCTTGTTGCGTCAATAATCTGTGCAAGTTCTAATCCCGCGTGATTGAAAATTCCGATCACATGATTATCGCCTGCATTCGCCGCATCTGACATTAGTTTAGATAAAGAAGCTATTTTGCTTCGGTTTCCACCCCAGTCGTCCAAAATTATTCCCGGTAAATCCAGGTCAGCTTTTAAGGATAATCGGGCCTTTAAAATTTCATAAAGTGGTCCTTTCTCAATCCTGCCATCACTCATTTTAGTGAATAGATTAAGACCATCACAGGCAATTTTATATGCGGAGCCTTCATCTCCAAAAAGCTCGCCCCAGCCACCAACCCGTGCTTTTTTGCCCTTATATTCACCGTAGCTAATTGATCCGGTGCCGGCCACAATGTTGATGCCATCAACGCAAGACAGTGAACCGGCCCAGCCGCAGATTGTATCATTACCGCAAGAATAGATATCTTTTCGAAACATGGATGACGGTAATTCGGCTAACACGGCTTCCATTTTTTTATCTTCACCGAAAGATGGCAAGCCGAAGAAAGCATATTTTACATCTGATGTTTGCAGATTGCTTTTATGGAGCAGGGCGTTAATCCCGTCTTCAAGAACCTGCCGGGTATTTTCTATACCAATTGCAAGATAAGAACATGTTCCTTCAATATGTCGGGCTTTAATAGCACCCGTTTCATCAATAAGGATAAAGGCTGTTTTTGTTCCGCCACCATCAACACCTATAAACATGCCTAAGATTTCCTGATTATGTTAAGAATTGGGGAATAAAAACCGGAAATAGTTTCATTGAAAGGCCGGATTATTGTCTGAAAATACTTCAATTTTGCTCGTCCGCTTTTTTAGGATTGGAATCAGGTTCAATGGCGAGCAGGACTGCCGCGATAATTGCTAAAATAATGGCCGCTAATCTATATGATCCCGGAATTTCACCAAGTAGCAGCATAGCGATGATCGCCGTCATAAGTGGTGCACCGGCATTCGCCATCGGTGAAACCACAATGGCTTTGCCGTAGCGAAACGCATACACCAGGCAAAGCACACCCACTGCATTAAGACTTTGAATAGCATATGCGAGGTATGGACCATCCAGTCCCCAATTAATTGGAGCGGAAAAATCCGTTAGGAAAACAGCAATGGGTATTAACAATAACCCGGTGACCGTCATGTAAAAAAAGATACTTTCTGCATGCATTGTATTATTGGATAATTTCATAAAAAAAGCCTGTACTGCCCATGCAGCCATTACCAGCAGTGATAAAATGAACCATGATATACCGTAATCTGTCGCTCCTTCCGGGCCGGCATAATCAAACAGCGGGATTGCGATTAGAGCAATAAAAATACCGATACCACCCAGCAGGGTGGCCCGCTCTTTCAAAAATAAAAATGATAAAATAATAGTCAGGATGGGCGATAATGAAATGACGGGAAAAATCAGGTAAGCTGGCCCCGTTGTTACAGCATGAAATAAGATAAGCTGTCCGCCGGCACCAAGAAAACCTATTATTGAACCATAAAAAATAGACTTTGCATCATACTGAAGCTGCCAGTTTATACGCTTCAGGGCATAAATGGCGGGCGGTATCATTGTAAAAGCCCAGACACAATATCCAAGTGTTTCAGGAAAGCCGTTTTCAGTGGGTAAACTGATAAAAGCACCCCATATACCCCAAAATACAGTTGTTGTGATTGCATAAGCAAGCCAAAGTCTGTTTTTCATTATATCCCCTTGTTTTAAAAAGCTTACAGCAATTATTTTGATGGGTCAAAATGAAACATAATACGGCGAGCAATAAAGGCGGCCGAACATTTCCGGCCATTAAACACTATTGAAATGATATGTTGATTACAAACGATGATAAAATCTGTAGCGTAAGAAATATCAGGTTTTATTTAAAATAAATTGATCCAGTATCATGCAGTTTTTCGTATAAAAAAAATGATAACTACTGATCAATATAATAGAAGTCTGAAAAGACGGGAGTTTTCCTTGACCTCGACCGTTTTTTTGATTGATAGTCATTACGGATTTCATAACAAAGGGCGAACGATGGATGACCCATCCGTGTTATCGGAAATAAGCCACGAGCAACTTGTTATAATGGTTGCGCGGAATAAGGATAAGCATGCCTTTCGTCAATTATTTGATTATTTTGCGCCGCGCATAAAAAGTTATTTACTAAATTTTCAAATAACAGACCAAAAAGCTGAAGATCTGACCCAGGAAGTAATGATTACCTTATGGCAGAAGGCAGACAAATTTGATCCTGACAAAGCAAAAATATCAACTTGGCTTTTTCGTGTTGCCCGTAACAAATATATCGACAAAATTCGTAAACAAAAATATCCGGAAGTAAATGCTGATGATCATATTGCATCTATGGTTGCACCGGATAAAACCGATAAGAGTATCAAAGAACTTCAGGATCAGGGGCGTATTAATATGGCCATGGCGGCGCTAAGTGATGAGCAACGAATAGTCATTGAGCTTTCATTTTTTAAGGAATTTTCACACTCACAAATCGCCGCAAGAACAAATATGCCTCTTGGGACGGTGAAATCAAGGATCAGAACGGCATTTCAGATTTTACGAAAAGAATTAGGAGACTATAAATGAAAACCCACGGCATTATTCCAGATGAATGGATTGTGTCATATGCATCCGGTGCTTTGAGCGAAGCGCATGCATTGGTGGTTGCAACCCATTGTCATTTTCATCCTGAGTTACAGCAAAAACTGGATGATGCAGAAAATATTGGTGCGATGCTTATGGAAAGCAACCGCCCTGTAAAAGTTTCAAATCATATGTTTGATGAAATCGTTTCTGAAATTGATGGCACGACCATTAAAGAGAAGTTGCCATCATACAGTGATGGCATTCCTTATCCGCTAGCTAATTATCTGGATCATAAGTCATTGGATCAGTTAAAATGGCGCATGATGGGCCCTGGCTTATCGCAGGTCAGATTATGGACAGGGCCGAATGATGAACGCCTTTGGTTGCTCAAGGCGAGGGGGGGAGCAAAAATACCGTCTCACGACCATAAAGGACTTGAATTTACACTTGTTCTGCAAGGAAGTTATCGGGTTGGCAATGAACGTTATGAGCCAGGCTTACTGGAAATAGCTGATGACGATACCAAAAACCATACACCAATAATTGATCATGGCGAAGACTGTATCTGTTTGGTCGTGACGGAAGCCCCTATTAAAATTCACAGTTTTTTTGGGCGTATAGTTCAACCCCTTATTGGTCTTTAGTAACACACACGAATTTAACAGGTCTGGTTCATTTATTGTTCTGTAAAAAATATGGAACACAACTAAAAGGTTATAAGGTTTATATGAAAAGAAATTGGCAAAGCGCATGGATTGTTGGGGGTAGTACGGGTCTTGGTGCAGAACTTGCTAAAAACCTTGCCCATGACGGGGTTGTAACTTATGTTTCGGCCAGAAATAGCAATAGGCTGGAAATATTATCTCAGAAGCTGCAGGCGGCAATTTCTTATCCACTCGATATTACCGATTCAGATGCCTGTGTTAGGTCTGTATCAGACATCATAAAATCCAATGACGGTTTACCGGACCTGATTATTTTAGCTGCAGCTGTTTATAGACCAATGAATGCGGGGAATTTTGACGTTCAAGAAATTTCAAATATGATAAATGTGAATTATATGGGCATAGTAAATATGTTAGCGGCGCTGTTGCCGCATAGCTCTTCAAATAAAAATGTAACCATTGCCGTTATAACCTCACCAAGTGGCTGGCGCGGGTTGCCGGGAGCGGTCGGTTACGGGCCGTCAAAAGCTGCCGTGATAAATATGATTGAAAGTCTGAAACCTGAACTTGATGACTGCGGTTTTGATCTTCGACTTGTGAACCCCGGATTTATTAAAACACGACTTACTGATAAAAATGAATTTAATATGCCGCAGCTAATGGACCCGAAGGATGCAGCATCACGTGTACTCACAGGCTTATCAAGTACAAAATTTGACATATCATTCCCTAATCCATTTCTTATTTATTTGAAGCTGCTTCGTATTCTCCCTTATTCATTATTTTTTTGGGTGATGAAAAAAATAACAGTTAATAAAAAGACGTGATAGTAGGGCTTCAGCTTCGGGGTAGGTTTTTGTTTTTATAAAAAGAAAGTGTGACGCTGCCGACGTTAAAACCCCATTTGGACACATAAGCCCGGTTAATCATAACGTCATCATCCTGCAGGAACATCCAGTCATCAAATTTAAGCTTGTAGCTGGTATCCCCCACAGGCAAATCAAAAATATAGATCCAGTTAAATGCGTTTCCGGATCGTTTGCCACGTGCCGTGCCTATTACGCCGTTGGTGGTTCCTTCATAGTATCCATCAGGAAGTATTTTTATCTTCCATAGTCGCTTATCGACCTTACCACTTTTATATTTAAAATCCTCATTAAGGGTCAATATGTCACCATCAACAGATCCGGTGATGTTTACTGTAAACTGATTGACGACATTGCCGGAACGGTTCTCAAAAACGCCATATGCAACGGTTTCGCCGTTAAAATAATCCTCAAGAATAAATTCCGGTGTGTTTTTGTTATATTCGCTAACGTCCATCTTGTTACATCCTGCTACAAATAAGATAAAGAAAGGCAAAATAAGCCAGTTACGTATGATCATGTTCAATAGTGTAATGCATGACATCAATTGTTTCCCGCTCGAATGCGGTGATGCAATAATCGAGATAATAGAGCCATGAGCGGTAAAATTTCTGGTCAAATCCTTCTCTTTCAATATCAGTCCAGTTATTCAGGAAGTTTTCTTTCCAGTGACGTAAGGTGCGTGCGTAATCCTGACCGAAAGCGAATTGATCAATAATTTTTAATTTGGAGTTTTCAGCATGTTCAACAAATGTCCTTTTGCTGGGAAGCATGCCGCCGGGAAAAATATATTTCTGAATAAAATCCACACGATTTCGATATTTTAAATAACGGTCATGGTCAATTGTAATAACCTGAATTACGGCTTTGCCGTCCTGTTTAAGCCTGTTTCTGATGGTCGTAAAATAACTTTGCCAGTGTTTCTCACCAACCGCTTCAAACATTTCAATCGACACTATTCTATCAAATTTTCCTTTTGTATCGCGGTAATCTTCAAACGCAATCAGGTTTTTGCGTATGGTTATTTTTTCAAGCCTTTCTTTAGCATAGTTAAGTTGTTCGTTTGAAATAGTTATGCCACGATAATCAATAAAATGTTTTATTAGGGCGTGTTCTGCAAAGCCACCCCACCCGCATCCAATTTCAAGGACACTGTCGCCATCCATTATTTCAAGTTGATCAAGAATACGGTCGTATTTAGTGTGCTGTGATGCTTCAAGGCTAGACTGTTCATTAAAAATGCCTGCCGAATAGGTCATGGTTTCGTCCAGCCAATTTTTATAAAAATCATTCCCCAGATCATAGTGGAAGGAAATATTTTTACGTGAACCGTTTCGGTTATTATCATTCATGATCAGGTGCAGAAAGCGGTTTACCAAATCTGAAACAAAATTGTTTTGTTTTTCAGGAAAGTATTCTTCATTATCCATAAACCATTGGCAAAGTGCATAAATATTACTGATATGAATATCACCATTGATATAGGCTTCAACAAAGGAAAGCTGACCAAAAAACATATATCGTATCAAACTATTCCATGTTTTGAACTTTATGGAGACATTATGTCCATCATGGATACCCGTGTGGAGGATCGTTTGATGATTAGGCAGGGAAACTTCAATTCGTCCATATTGTGCCTTTTGTATCTTTTTACGAATTATGATTTGGTAAAGTCCACCTGGCGAACGATACCTTGAGAATTGTAAATTTTCATTTCTTCTACCTTTGAAAACGTCAATATTTTTCATCTGGTGTCCCTTTTTGTAATGTTTTTTGCTTATTTGCTAAGGTCAAAGCTTCTGATGACTGATAGGCGTGTTTGTTTATATGCGAATAAACCTTGAGTCCTTTTAATTTTAATTTTATGGCTTCAAATATAATGCCCCCCATAACTTTTAATGTCATAAAAGGCATTTTCAGGCTCAGTGTTAAAAGCACTTTATCGCTAATTTTTTCTTGTTGACCTGAGAAGGAAGCGATCAATCTGGTTTTCCCGGCATGTTTATATTCAATAGTCACCGCTGCCTTTTTACCCGGTTCGACAATTGAAAATTCATAATGGCCCTGTTGATCAAAAAACGGACTCACATGAAAACATTTTTTAGCACAATGAAAATCATTGAAAGTCCCATTCTCCGGTACAGTAAAAATGTAATTGTGCCGTTCGGAAAATGTATTACGAACTTCATATATTAGAGCAATATGTCTGTTATTTTCGTCATAACAGTAAAAAATACTCAGCGGGTTGAAAACAAAACCTAATATGCGTGGATAAGTGAGGACTTTAATTGATGTTACCTTTTTTGCATCAATACCATTGGACTTTAAAAGGTCTAGAAGCCTTTCTTTTAAACCTGATGATTTTGATGTTTTGGGGTCTCCATAATCTTTTTCATGAAAACTCACGAGGTTAAATTTGTTTAATGAAAATAAATGGTTATTCTTTGCTATAAAGTCCAGATGATCAAGGTCGGCAAAAAGAGTGAATACGCCATAGCGAATCTCGTGGATTTTAGGTTCAAAGCGTTTATGAAACACAGTACCAATGTAAAGGAAGCCCTTTTTCATCAGGCGGCCTTTT
>JAUILB010000137.1 GCA_030432815.1 Alphaproteobacteria bacterium
TGAAGAAAGCACCACCATGTCTTCACCGCTTATTCCATGGTCCACTGCTGGTGCATTTTATTTTGCGGCGATGGGTATTCCGGTGCTGGATTATCTGCCATATACGTTTCTTAATTTACTAAATCCTGTTGTTTCGCTGGTAATGACATTTTTTGGAATAGCCGTGTTCAGGGAAGTTGTGAGAAAACCAGAACCTCAAGCAGCGGAATAAGAAAAGATTTTAAGGAGCTCTGGCCACTTGTTTAGGCATTTCTTCGTTTTATCAAAAATATGAGGTTGTAATTTTCCATTCTCCCAAAGAGATGAGCCATTGATTTTTATGGTATGATCAGGAAGAGTGCAGCTTATTTCACCTGGTGCATAATCGCCACAGGTATGGAAATGAACATATTGGGGGTCACTAAATACGGTATTTGACCATCTGTCCGGGTCATCACTTTCCGGTACATCATAATCGCACCCCGGATGTATACCCGCATGCCATGAATGTATCACTGCGGCATCAATATCAAACTGACTAGCGACATTCGAATAATGTTCTTTGACCTTTTTAACGGTTCCCTCAGATCCCATAAAATCAATAATACGTCCCATTTCTACTTTTGCAATTACCGGTGCATCCAGTTTAAGGCAGGGTGGTTCATAAATGCGTGATCCCGTCGGTGCAAGATAACGATCCATAGCCAGCGTTCCTGAAAGGTTTTTTGCTGGCATCGGGGCGTGAACACCAAGCGGAAAACGCAAAACACCGACATCAGTTTTTCTATTTTCTGCGTAAGGGGTGTTATTGGTAAGGTTTGTGCCCAGCGAACAGGTGATTTCTAGAGAATTTGCATTAAACAGGATATCGTCGATTGCATTTTTAAAAGCCCTGACTGCATTATAATCCGTCGTACAAAATGTGGATGAAAGCATGTCCATATTTCGTATATAGCTCATCACGGAACGGGTGCCTGCTTTGGGGTGAGAAAACCGATCCTGATCACCGATACGCGAAAAAAAGATGGTGCAGTCATGATTTTCTATTTGCTTGCTCAAATGGGGACAGCGTACATTTTCCGGGCAACCAACTTCAATCAGGGAAGTGTTTATCCCCATTTTTTCGGCAACTTGTGTGATGTATTTTGCCGTTTCGCCATCATACCAGCCTAAATCAGCGCCTTCCGATATGACCAACAATGTTTCACCGGCTTGCAGTTTTGCACAATTCATCAGCAGGTTACGCGCCCCTGCTATATGATTTTGATTTATACTTTTCACCTTCGTTCAGCCTTTACGGTTAGAAAAGTAAATTTATCTGTCAGTACTTTTATAATTCCGTGATTAAGTTCACTGTCCAATGTAAGGCTGTCACCTTGCTTAAGGTGGATTTCCCGTTGACCGTATCTGAAAGTCGCTTCTCCGTCCTTTACATGCATGAATACAACGCCATGTCCAACATAGGTAGGGGGTTCAGCATCCTGTTTTTCAATCGTGACAATGTGTGCTTCAAAACTGATATCGCGGCGGATATGTGATGCAAGGTTTATATAATCATGACTGTGTTTATCAATGATACGGGTTGATCTTATGCCTTGTCCTGCTTTTACGTGGGTGAAGTCAACATGGTCTGTTGCGGTATCCTTGAAAAAACTGACTATTGGTATGTCGAGTGCTTCACTAAGCGCGATTAGTGTTGATATGGAAGGGGAAACCTGGCCACTTTCAATGCGGCTGATCATTGCTGCTGAGACATTGGCTGCTTTTGATAAATCCTTAGCGGTAAGACCGCGACTTTCACGCATATCTTTTAATGACGCACCAATGGCGAGGTCTATTTGATGGTCATTCATGTTTTTTTCCGTCACGATAGGCGAATGCTTTATTGAAGCGCCAGTTTAAATAATCACCACAAGTAATTGTATTTATATCATTAATTCCTTTTATAATACTTGAATCAATGATTGTTTCGGGGTTTGGGTCGAAGGCAAGTACAAGCGATAATCGTTCGCGTCCTGACCTATTAATAACCCGATGTGGCGTGGACTTATAAACACCACCAGTCCACCGATGGAGAAGGTCGGCGACATTTACCACCAATGTACCTTCTATTGGTGGTGCTTTGACCCATTCGCCATTAACCGTCTTTACTTCAAGTCCGCCAACATCATCCTGAGCGAGCACGGTCAGAACGCCAAAATCCGTATGTGGGCCAACACCATATTGATTTATACCCACCGTGTTTGATTGATCCGGGTAATATACAAAAGATCCACGACTTAAGGGTTGATCTGCTGTCTTCAGGAAGAAGTTTTCATCAAGGTTTAGTCCGAGGGCGAAACCGCGCATTAAGTGGTGCGCGACCGCATGAGCCTGTTTGAAATATTCCATCGCGTGGAATTTGAATTCCGGTAAAAAATCCGGCCATCTGTTTTGCCCACGAAGTTCATGATCTTCGGGTGTAAAGCCATTTTCATCCTCAAATCCCCACAGAAAGCTTTCTTTAAGATCTGGTTTGAGGTCATCGCCCATTTTTGCGCCGCCGGTTCTTATCCACCCGCGATGCTTGGGGGACACTGAAACTGATGATTTTACAGCTTCCGGATTTCTGAAAAAACGGTAAGCAGATTTCCGGGCGTCGTTTATTACTTCATCAGGAATACCATGCCCCTTAATATAAATGAAACCAAGGCCTGTGCTAGCTGTATGTAGTTCTCTTGCAACTGCAACAGAATTTGAATTGTCGCGGAGCGGGGCAATATCGATTACAGGTATAGTATCAGGGCTTATTGATTTGGCGGCATCAGTGCACATAAATATATCTCAGATTATATCAGAATCATACATGACTGATATAATCTTAAATTTACTATTAAGCAATAAATTAATTTACATGCAATTTAAATATTTTCAAAGAAGGTCGGATTTTTCCCGCCAATAACAATATCAAATTGATAACCGCTATCGAAGTCCTCATCCGGCGTTTCATATTCCTTGCCGATATTTACATGGAAATTATCACCCATCAAAATTCGCATTGGGTCCGTATCATTATGTTCATCACCATCAAAATACATCTGTGTAATCAGCCGGGATGATCCGCCACGGATTGAAAAATGAATATGCTTTGGCCGCCAGCGGTTAATATCGGGGCGTGCCAGATAAGCCCCGGGTCTGATTGTCCAGAATTCATATTCGCCCTGATCATTGCTGACAGTACGGCCAAGACCCAGAAAATTCGGATCAAGTTGAAGGCCAGAATGGTCTTCGATATGGCTGTATCGGCCAAATTTATTGGCATTCCATATTTCAATAATCGAATTTCGGATGGGACGGCCAAATTCATCCATCACTTTGCCAGTGACCTTTATGGGATCACCTTCCGCGCGTGGTCTGCCGGGGGCCAGTCTTGTTAAATCGGCCTCTGCGGGATCAAGCCCCTGAATGCGCGGCGCCCAGGGCACGAACGATGCCCGTGCGGCATCAGGGATCAGATGCAGGCGATTCCGTGGGGTGCGTTCATTGGATGTATTATCAGTTGGACCAATTTCAATTTGTCTTCCTAACTTCGTCATTTGGCGTTCCTAACTCAGTAAGTCATCAAAAAAAGGTGTTTCATTTTCACCTGCCATGATGATTTCGATAAAATATTCATTTTCCTTAGTCTTTTTAATCATCAGCCGTTCCCTTAAATCTTCCGGAACCACTTGAAGAAGAGGGTCCTGATCATTCGCGGGATCATTTTCAAAAAAGAGCTGTGTAACCACACGCATAATACCGTCAGAAAAAATGGTCAGCGTAATATTTGGGGCGCGGTCGCCGCATCTGCCGGGTTTAATGGTTTTGAGTGTAAAGTTACCGTCCATTGTCCTGTACCTACCGTATCCAGTAAACCATGGGTCAATATCAGGATCGTTTATATTGTCGGGTGTACGGTAAACGCCTTTTGCGTTTGCCTGCCAGAATTCAAGCAAAACACCATTAGCCAGATTGCCATTGATGTCTCGTACACAACCGTTCACCTTAATTTGTTCACCCTCTGGCTTAAAAATTATTCCATTTTTAGTGGTTGCCATGTCAATGCTGTCACCATCGCAAAATGAAATTGGATAGTACGGACCAATGGTGTCTTCATTGGTGGGGATTAGTCTGTTGATTTTTTTATTGGAATGTGTCATTCCTTGTCCTTAAGTTTTATATACAAAACAAATTTGTTCTATTAAGATTGCTTTATGTCCGAAGATTTACACAAAAATCATGATCGTTATTTCGTTCCCGGTCTAGCGAGAGGGCTTCGTGTCCTTGAGATAATCGCCGAGGCCGATCAACCACTTACCATTGCTGAGATCGGTAAAAAACTTGGTGTTTCCCGGTCCTCGGCTTTTCGTATTACATATACGCTTAAATATTTGGGTTTTCTTTCGACGGATAAGGGTGAAAAGCTCTATGATCTGGGGCCAAAGGTTCTGGGCCTTGGTTTTGCTTATCTTAACAGGCAGGATATTATCAAAATTGCCAAGCCACATCTTGAAAATTTGCGCGACCTTACCGAAGTATCCAGTCATCTTGCTATCCGTGAAGAAACAGAAGTTCTCTATCTGGATAATATCATATCCCGAACTTCGTTTGTAAGCAACATCAACACCGGAGAAAGAAGGCCCGTTTATGCAAGCCCGCTTGGATGGATATTGCTCGGTGATATGAAGGACAGTGAAATTGCTGAGCTTGTTAAAGATATTGACTTCATAAAACTTACCAGACACACCCCGAATAATATTGAAGAACTTATCGCGCGGGTCAGAAAGTCCGCGGAGCAGGGCTTTGTTATTTCTCGTGGTTTTGTTCAGCGCGGAGGTTCTACCATAACAGCACCTATCCATGATGAAACGGGCAGGGTGGTTGCTGTTATTGATATTTCCGGGCCGGATAGCGGATTTGATTTTGAGAAACTGGAAAGCTTCTATGTCCCGGCGGTTGTAAACACCGCAAACGAGATTTCCAGAAACCTGGGACATAGGATTTGACATTTAAAGCTCCAGTATTTTTCTTGCTTCTGCCGGGCTTGCGATGCTGCCCCCCATATCTGTAACCAGTTTAACGGCTTTTTCAACAAGCTGGGCATTTCCGGTGCATAGCTTTCCTTTTTCAATGTAGACATTATCTTCCATGCCGACCCGCACATGGCCGCCGGCAATAAAACTTTGCGCAAGCATGGGATATTCCATACGGCCAATACCAAATGCGGCCCAGACACTGTTTTCTGGAAGCTGCGATTTAAGATATAGCATGGTTTCACTGTTGGCAGGGGCACCAAAGCGAACCCCCATTACCATTTGCACCATAACCGGTGTTTTAATTACCCCTTCGGAAATAAAGTGATTAAGCAAATGTATATCGCTGCTATTAAAAATTTCAATTTCCGGTTTGACACCAGCTGCATAGATACGTTCTGCCATTATTTTTAAATTTTCCGGCGAATTGATCACGGCGGCTTGTCCGGACCACATGGTATTCAGATCAAGGGTGCAGATTTCCGGTTTCAATTTTTCAATATGAGATACGCGAAGCTCCGGCCGACAGAGCGTTGAATTTTCGGCGGCAATCATCGGGTTATCTTTTGATGGTACAAACCGCCCGCCTTCGCCGGTGGTCAGGTTCAGGATAACATCACTGTTTTTTTCGCGAATACGGCTGACCATTTCATCATAAAGTTCAAATTTCATTGATCCTTTTGTGGTTTTAGGGTCACGCACGTGTAAATGAAGGATTGCCGCTCCTGCCTCAGCGGCGGCAAGGCCTTCCTCGGCTATTTCCTTTGGTGTGATGGGCAGATTCGGGTTCATTTCAGGTGATGTCAGGTTCCCGGTAACGGCACATGTCAGAATTGTTTTGCTCATGACTTAACCTTTGCAAGTTGGTTATCTAGGCACTTTTTAGTTGTTTCGATGATGATGTCCAGTTCTTCATCTGTAACCGTATAAGGGGGGGCCAGTAGGATATGATCACCACTAAGCCCGTCAACGCAGCCTTGCGAAGGATAACTTAGCATCCCGTTTTCAAGAATATCCTGTTTGATCTTACCGGCGAGGTTAAATTCTGCGGGGAAGGGCTCTTTGGTTTTTTTGTCTTTGACAATTTCCAGTCCCCAGAAAAGGCCACGCCCGCGAATATCCCCTATATTGGGATGGTTCGCAAATGTATCGACAAGCATTTGTTTGAACTTGGCCCCTTGTAAGCGAACTTGTCCAAGAAGCTGATCTTCTTCTATCACTTTAAGCACAGCAAGTGCACCGGCGCAGGCGATGGCGTGACTCATATAGGTATGGCCATTCCAAAGATTTCCCGTACCATTTTCAATGGCCCTGATAACTTTTTCATTCGCAAGGACGGATGCGATTGGCTGGTAGCCGGCACCAAGTCCTTTTGCTATTGTGATGATGTCCGGGCAGGCATCTTCTGCTTCCATTGCAAATAAATATCCAGTTCTTCCCATACCGCACATCACTTCGTCAGCGATAAAAAGCACGCCATACTGATCGCATATTTCACGGATACGTTTGAAATAACCGGGGACGGCAGGTTCTGCCCCTAGTGATGCACCGGAAACAGGCTCGGCGACAAATGCGGCAACATTACCCTCACCCTGTTTTAAAATTTCTGCTTCCAGCATATTGGCCATACGAAGGCCAAATGCTTCGTCGCTTTCGCCATCAATCTTATACCTGTAAGCATAACAGGGCGGAATGTGTGCAACATCAATTAAAAGCGGGTCAAAAGGTTTCTGTCTTTGTTTATGACCGCCTGTTGCAAGTGCACCAAGTGTGTTTCCATGATATGATCTGTCTCTCGCGATAATTTTGCTTCTGGCATCGTCACCGCGTTCAAGATGGTATTGCCGCGCAAGCTTAAGTGCTGCTTCCATCGCTTCGGATCCTGATCCCAGGAACATGGCTCGTCCTCTGCCAAATCCTTTTGGTGCATTTTCAATTAAATAGGTGGCAAGCTGCTCCGCCGGTTCGTTTGAAAAGACTCCGGTATGGGCAAAAGATACTTTGTCGAGCTGATCCTTAATGGCATCAATAACCCGTTTATTGGTATGTCCAAGACAGCTAACAGCAGCACCGCCGCTGGCATCGAGGTATTTTTTCCCTGTATCATCAATAAGATAATTACCATCTGCACTTTTGACGATGGGGACTTTGCCCCTTATAGTACGGTGGAGAACATGTGACATTTTAATATGCTTTTCCTAATTGTTTTATATACAAAACTTATGTTTAATTATAAAACATATATTGATATTAATTTCAATAGAGAATATAAGATATTTATGACGAAGCCATACCACAACATAAAAATACTTGATCTGACCCATGTGTTGGCGGGGCCTT
>JAUILB010000138.1 GCA_030432815.1 Alphaproteobacteria bacterium
TCCTACGGCCCTTAATTTGTCATATTCAACCGCCTGCATGATGGCTTCATCTTTAAAAACGGTTGTAAAGGTTAGATGTCCCTGTCCTGACCCATCTTCGATTTTTGAAAAACAGTCGCGAACCAAAGCCTCGGCTTTCAGTTCTCCCTGGTTTAATTGGATGATAGTGTTTTCAATATTAAACATCAAATTAACCGATTTTCAAAACCGCTGATAAAAGCGGCAAGATTGCTTCCAAGCTCATTACAGGGATAGCCGCCTTCCTGTATGATAACAGTTGGAATATCCAGTGCACCACCAATACGAATTCCGATTTCGTGAAAACCATTTGTTGTGATGGCAAGTCCTGCAAACGGATCCCCTTCAAAGGCATCGAGCCCCAATGCAATGACGAGTGCGTTGGGTGAAAATTCCTTTATGCGCTCTAAGGCGCTATCCAGTGCATCCAGAAATGCTTCGTCATTGCTGCCTCGGGGAAGCGGGAAATTAAGATTATAACCCGCACCGGCACCATCACCGGTTTCGCTGGCATAGCCCCAGAAAAAGGGATAAAATCGTCTTGGATCAGCATGGATGGAAACGGTTAAAACATCGCTGCGATGATAAAATATGCTCTGGGTGCCGTTACCGTGGTGAAGATCAACATCCAGTATGGCGACTGACTTATATTTTTTCATCAGATGTGCTGTTGCAATTGCATTATTATTTAAATAACAAAAACCACCGGCCATATCTGCACTGGCATGATGCCCCGGTGGACGGCATAAAGCATAGGCCGCCTTATCACCGTCTAAGACCATTTCTGCCGCATGAACGGCACTCCATGCGCTCCAAAGGGCACTTTCCCATGTATCTGTGGATATGGGGCACGACGCATCAGTCATATGAAACCCGGCCTGTGCAACTACCGATGCGGGATATTCGCCATTTCGTTCTACCGGATGAATGTTTGGTGTTACGGCATCGGCGGCACCCTCGATATAAGACCATCTTTTATATGCATATTCCAGAAAGTCGATATAACGTTCATCATGAATGCGTAATATTGGTCCAAGGCCGTAATTTAACGGTTCAATAATTTCCATCCCTGCTTTTTTTGCACCATCAAGCAGCATATCGACCCGAACTGGTTTTTCCGGGTTGTCTTGCGTAATGCCATTTACAAGAAAGCTTTCCGGGTAATGTTTTTGCTGATGTTCAGTGCTGACCACACATTTCATAGACATCTTTAACTATCCTTTGGCAAAGAAAATTCGTGCACCAGCACATCAAGACTTGCATTAATGATATCCAGTATATCGTTAATCTGTTCTTCTGTAATGATCATTGGTGGGCAGACTAGAAAGTGATCACCATGAGTACCGTTTCTCGTTCTTCGAGAATAAATGATCAACCCCTTATCATAGGCAATATCCACAAGCCGATTATAAATTGAAAGGTCCGCGGGCAGTGGTTCCATTGTTTCCGGATCACTTACAAGTTCAAACGCAGTGAGCAGCCCTTTGCCACGTACATCACCAATAAAAGGATAGTACCGCTTAAGATCATTAAGCCCGGCAATCAGTTTAGCACCAACGTGCATCGTATTGGTCATCATGTCTTTTTGGTAAATTTCATTTATAACGGCAAGACCCGCGGCGCAGGCAATGGGATTTCCGGCATAGGTGTAGCCGTGTTGAAAACCGCCGCTGTCCAAAACGGCATCCACGATATAATCACGTGCGGTCATCGCGCCTAGCGGCACATAACCCGCACCAAAACCTTTCGATGTAGCAATGATGTCCGGATTAATATTCCAGTGTTCCGCAGCAAGAAATTTACCTGTTCGTCCTACGCCTGTCATAACTTCATCATAGATAAGAAAAATACCAAATTCATCGCAAATATCGCGTATTCTTTGATAATAACTGTCCGGCGCGACAAGTGCGCCAGTGGACGCTCCGCCGACAGGTTCCATTATGAAGGCGAGTATTGTTTCCGGCCCGCTTTCAATGATTTTATCGCGAAGAAGGTCTGCATATTTAAGCCCTTTATCATGATCAGAAAGGTTGTCACGGTCCAGATAACAGGTTGGCGCCGGTATTTTCGGCATATCCGGATAGAGGGGCTCAAAGGGCGCATTTAGTGGTTCGTAACTGGTAAGCGATAAAGCTCCCATGGTTGAGCCGTGATAAGACGGGCTTCGGCTGATGATTTTCCAGCGTTCCGATTGATTGTTTGCGACGGCATATTGCCGTGCGAGTTTAATGGCACTTTCCACGGCTTCTGAACCGCCGGATACAAAAAAAACTTTATTATGATCTTCGGGCGATAATTCAGCGACCCGCGCAGCCAGCATTTCTGCGGGTTCATTTTCAAAATGCAGGCGGTACCCGAAAGTGGATTTTTCCATCTGCGCTTTCATAGCGGCCAGCACATTCGGGTTTGAATGACCAATGTTTGAAACCATGGCACCGCTGGACCCGTCGATATAACGTCTGCCATTAACATCCCACATATAAATACCTTCTGCACGATCAAGTAACGGTCGTCGCGTTCGGGTCTGATAAAAAAGATGAGATTTCTGCATATTTATTTCAAATTCTCTGTTTGATTTTTAAGTCATTATTGTATCAAATGTTACTCCTGTAAAATAAATTGGCAAGCTATTCCAGAAGGGTGAGTTAAAATGGGGCGAAATGTTATCATTACTTGTGCGGTAACGGGTTCAATATATACCCCCACAATGTCGCCACATATTCCGGTGACAGGTCCGGAAATTGCCAGCGCATCAATTGATGCGGCCGAAGCAGGGGCATCGATTATCCATCTTCATGCACGTGATCCAGAAAATGGCAGGCCCAGTGCGAAGGTGGAAGATTTCATGAATTTTATCCCGCAGATTGATCAGGCATGTGATGCTGTTCTTAATATATCGACGGGTGGCAGTTCGCTCATGAGCCTTGATGACCGGCTTGCGCCGGCACGCCACATCAGTCCGGAAATGTGCAGCCTTAATATGGGATCGATGAATTTCGGGATATTTACCTTAAAACGTAAATATGAAAACTGGAAACATGACTGGGAACCGGCACTGCTCGATGCAACCAAGCATACGACCTTCAAAAATACCTATGAAGATATCGAAATGATCCTTTCGGATCTTGGTGAAAAGGGCGGATCAAAGTTTGAATTTGAATGTTACGATATGGGGCATATCGAAACACTGGCTTTTTATTTCAGACAAGGGTTGGTGAAGGCTCCGATGTATGTTCAGTTTGTGCTTGGTGTAATGGGCGGTATAGGTGCCAGCGCGGAAAATTTAATGAGCATGAAAGCAGCCGCAGACAGATTGCTAGGTGCTGAGAATTACCAATTTTCAGTTCTTGCCGCCGGGAGACATCAAATGCCCTTGGCGACGATGGCAGTGATTTTAGGAGGAAATGTGCGTGTGGGGTTAGAGGATAGCCTAACTGTGCCGCCAGGAAAGCTTGCAACCAGTAACGCGGAACAGGTTAAAAAAATACGCGAAATCATTGAAGCGTTGGGATACGGTGTTGCAACTCCTGAAGAAACCAGAGAAAGGCTTCAACTAAAAGGCAGGGATAAGGTCAACAGATATCAATAAAGACCAGGAGACAGGATCATGAAACGTTTAATTGCTTTGGCAGTAACATTTGTCTTAATTCCAGTATTGTCGTCAGCGCAGGATAACCCTGTCAGGGCACGTGATCTTGATATTCCTTTTGAAGGAACGCCAGGACCGCTTAATGCGATTACAGATGTTAAGGGGGTAACGGTTGGGCACGAAACCATCATACGTGATCTTGCTGGCGATAGTGCTGTTCGTACAGGCGTAACAGCCATTCTGCCAAGGGGCCCGGAAAGTAATGTTAAACCATCATTTGGGGCATATTTTTCACTGAATGGAAACGGTGAAATGACCGGTACCCACTGGCTTGAAGAATCCGGTATGTTGGAAGGGCCGGTGATGATTACCAATACCCACAGTGTTGGTGCGGTTCATGATGCGACGATCCGTTGGCGTGTTGAGGCAGGTGAAGCAGATTCAAGCGGGTTCTGGTGGTCATTACCTGTTATTGCCGAAACATGGGATGGATATTTGAATGATATTAATGGTTTTCATGTAAAAACCGAACATGCCCATGCGGCACTGGCTAATGCCAAATCAGGACCTGTCGCGGAAGGGAATGTAGGGGGTGGAACGGGAATGATCTGCCATGGTTTTAAATGTGGCATTGGCACGTCATCAAGAATTATTTCAACGATTGATGGTGAATTTACTGTAGGTGTGCTGGTGCAGGCGAATTATGGGTCCCGTGAAACGCTTCGTGTAGCCGGTGTGCCGGTTGGAAAGCATATTACCCGGGATATTGCTTATGCGGATGAGCTTACGCCGTCCCGTGATGTGGGCTCAATTATCATTGTGGTAGGAACGGATGCGCCGTTGCTTCCTCATCAAATGAAGCGGCTTGCCAAGCGGGCGGCAATGGGGCTTGCTCGCAACGGAAGTTTTGCCGGTAATGGTTCCGGTGATATTTTTATTGCGTTTTCAACCGCCAATGAAAATGCGGCCCAGAGTGGTGAAGCAATGACGGTTAAGATGATCAGTAATGATGAAATGGGTTCACTGTTTCTTGGTACGGTTCAGGCAACGGAGGAAGCAATCATCAACGCACTTGTTGCCGCCGAAGATATGGTTGGGCATCAGGGTCGTGTGGTTAAAGCGATTGACCATGAAGAGTTGCGGCGTGTGATGAAGGAATATAATCGTCTGAACGATTAGAAGGCGTCTTTATGCTTTGGAAACAGGTGACGAAGATATTGCATCATCACATTTTCCGCATCACTTCGCTTAAAGTCTTTTGAATTAATCAAAAGGTTTAGCCATAGTCCGTCTGCCATGGCCGTGATTCCCTGGGTAAGAATGGTCACGTCCATCGCCGGATAGTCACCTTCCTTAATCAGGCGTTCAAGTATGGTTTCAAGAATTTCATTATATCCAGCAACCTTTTGCTGACTGATTTTCTTGTATGTTGGGCGTGATTTTGCTTCGCCCCAGAATGCAAACCAAACGGCAATTTTTTTCAGATCGGCGACCTTTGCATGATAATCTGAACGCAGTAATGCCGCCATCTGTGTTGCGGGTTCGTCTGGTGCCTTATCCAGTGCGGCGCGCCAGTTTTCTTCATACTCAAGTCTAAGATACTTCAGAGTTTCATTCAGAAGGTTTTCTTTATTTTCAAAATGCAGGTTGACGATTCCCTGACTAAGTCCGGCTGTTTGTGATACATGAGCGAGCGTTGTATCCCCAAGCCCGCGTTTTGCAATAGATTGTATGGCAGCTTCAATAAGCTGGCGGCGGCGGACAGCTTTTGCAAAGCGTCTTGTTGTTTGGGGTTTGACAGGTGTAGTCATAAATATAAAAATCCTATTTAATTAGAATATATTAAATATAAAAAAATATGTCAATATAGGTGGTTATGACTAATTACTGAATAATTATTCATTCATTTTTAACTGGACAATTTTGGATGAAATTGGCATAGTTTTTCTATCAATAAGGTTTGATTCTATCGGGATTGCGCCTTTATCAGGATACGAAAACGATGAAAAAATATGATGTTATTGTTATTGGATCAGGTCATAACGGTCTAACCAATGCAGCATTTTTGGCGAAGGCCGGCCTCGATGTGTTGGTGGTTGAAAAAAATGAATATATCGGCGGGGCAACAGTAAGCCGTAACCTTCATGAAGACTGGAAATATTCCAACTGTTCTTATGTATGCAGTTTGTTCAGACCTGAAATATATCGTCATTTGAATTTGGCAAAGCATGGGCTTCAGGTTGTTACCTATAATGGTGGTTTTACCTTAACGGACAGTGGTGATTATCTGGGTAGCTATCGGGATCATGAAGTTATGCGCCGTGAAATTAAACGCCATAGCCCGATCGATGTTGATGCGTATGACCGTTATTATACGGATATGGCCAAGTGGTGCCGTTTCATTCGTCCGATGCTGCTTCGGACACCGCCGGATCCGACGAGCTTCAAATTCCGTGATCTTGATGAATTAAGATGGCTGGCCAGAAAATTTTATGAACTTGGCCCTAGGGATCTTCATGATTTCATGAAATTTTTTACCATAAGTGTTGGTGATTTTATCGATCAGTATTTTGAATCCGATCTTATTAAGGCCCATAAGGCAGGTTCGGCCGTGGTAGGGACAAATCTTGGACCATATTCCCCCGGAACCGCTTATGTGCTTCTTCATCATTATATGGGTGATGTGGATGGTGCTGTTGGCGCATGGGGGTTTGCCCGCGGGGGTATGGGGGCAGTATCCGGTGCGCTTGCCGGTGCATTTCAGGAACATGGCGGAGAAATCAGAACCAATGCCGGTGTTGACCAGATTATGGTGAAGCGAGGCAAGGTAACGGGTGTCCGTCTGGAAAGTGGGGAGGAAATCTTTGCTGACAGGGTTGTTTCCAATGTGGACGCAAAGAAAACATTTCTGAATATGATGGATCCAAAGGATGCTGGCGAAAAGGTTATCAAGGCCGCCACACGTTATAAAAGCCGTGGTTCATCCGGTAAGCTCAATATCGCATTGAGCGGTGTCCCAACATTCACGGCGCTTCCCGAGGGAAGTGAACTGATTAAGGGGGATTTCCATATTGTTGATAATATGGAAGCTTATGAACGCGCTTATGATGAATGGAAAGAAGGTATGTGGTCGACCAGTCCTTATCTTGATATTCTTATTCCGACACTTACAGATCCGACCATGGCGCCTCCCGGGAAGCATTTTATGTCAGTATTCGTGCAGTATTGCCCGGCCAAAGTAAAAGGGCAGGACTGGAATGATGATCTTCTCAAACAGTTTGGTGATAGTGTTATCAATAATATTGCAAAATACAGCCCTGATATAAAAGACCTGATTGAACATGTTGAGGTGCGTTCCGGTGCCGTAATTGACAGGGAAATCGGTCTGACAGAAGGAAATATTTTCCAGGGCGAATTATCCCTCAACCAGCTTATGTTTAACAGGCCTTTCCCCGGATATGCCCAATATCGCGGGCCGGTAAACGGACTTTATATGAGTGGTTCATCAAACCACCCGGGTGGTGGTGTTATGGGGGCACCGGGTGCAAACTCTGCCCGTGAAATACTCATTGATATGAATATAAGTACCACCGTACCGGAGGACGAAGGCGATGACTGATAGAGTGAATAATACATATGATGCCATCATTGTCGGTGGGGGTCACAATGGTCTTGTTTGTGGTGCTTATCTGGCGAAGGCAGGAAAAAAGGTTCTGGTCCTTGAAGCCAATAATCAGGTTGGCGGCGGCGCT
>JAUILB010000139.1 GCA_030432815.1 Alphaproteobacteria bacterium
CTCCCATCAGGGTCCCCAGATACTGAATTTCAAAACTGTTGCCGAACATCACCCCGAAATATGAAATAAGACAGCACAACATCACCCACGGAAAGTCCCGGATAAGTGATTGATACGCAATACCCAGCCCGATAAACAAAAGCGGCAGAAAATACCAAACACCAAGCGTTTCGGTTGGTACCACGGGTCCCTGGGTTGTTTGCAGCAGTATTTCCACCGTCGCCAGCCCAAACCAGGCACCAAAGAACTGCTTCAGCAGGTATATCACCCCGGCAATCAGGTTTGCACTGCCCGACACCACATGGTCACTGACAATTTCCACGATCCCGGCGCTAACCGTGAAACCGGGAATGATCGGAATAATTGCCGCAAGCACCACAACGGACGTATTAATTTCCGGAAAGTAAATTTTAAGAAGCGCCGTCAGCACCCCCACCACATAGGCACTGGTAAAAGGAAGCAGTTCAAAAAACCGGCCGCCCTGCTCGTGCGCGATATAGACATTTGCATAAACCACAAGCGCAAGCGCCCCCGCCAGATAAATATCAAGCATGTTACCGGACATAAGACCGGAAAAACCAACCCCGATAAAAAGAAAGCTTACCGCCTTGGCAAATGGACCCCACGGGTTTGGCAGCTCATCAATTTTAATCAGAAGATCATAGGCATCATGAAGTGAAATGCCCCCGGCCACTACAGATTCCACAACTTCGCCCACGCGGGCAAGCTTTGCCATATTAAAGCTGCCTTTTTCGACCTTTTCCATATGGATGATCTGATCCATTTTGTCATCTTTCCAAAAGGCAAACATGATTTCCGAACGGGTTGACCGGAACACACCGTGATAGCCGACAGCTTCGATTACCTGGGTCAGATAACTTTCCAGACGGGCAGCCGATGGCCCGTAACCATGGGCAATGATACCAAGCTTAACGATAAAGCGGCGGGCAACTGAATATTTCACGACAGTGTCTAAATGATCATTCATTCTTTTTCTCTTTAACGGCTTTAATCCGGTTACTTCTAAATATAACACGTTAAGTTATTTTTATCCTTTTGCAACAGACTAGTGAAATTAATTTTACAGCTTTATGATATTTATATGTTCTTGTTTTGTTCTAATTTTTAAGATAAGGTGAGTCTTTCCATTAAATATGATCAGGAATCACAACCATGCTGGAAATCCCGACAGGATTACGGTGGCTTTATATCGATCTGAACAGCTATTTTGCCAGTGTCGAACAACAGCTGGATAAAAGATTGCGCGGGCGTCCGGTCGCCGTAGTCCCGACGGAAACGGAAGCAACCTGTGCCATTGCCGCCAGTTATGAAGCCAAGGCCCTTGGCATTAAAACCGGCACCATGATTTATGAAGCACGGAAAATTTGCCCCGACCTTATTACCGTTCCCGCACGCCATAATGCTTATGTGCATTATCATCATAAAATAATGGAGGAAATCGAAAAGCATATTCCGATCACACGCCTGTGTTCCATTGATGAAGTGGCATGCCGCCTGATGGGCGATGAATGTCAGGAAGAAAATGCCCGTGCCCTTGCCTTAAGAATGAAAAAGGGGATAGCGGATAATGTCGGCGAGTGTTTAAGAAGTTCTGTTGGTATTGGCCCAAACAGCTTTCTGGCAAAGGTCGCCAGCAATTTACAAAAGCCGGATGGGCTTACGGTCCTTTATGCAACGGAACTTCCACAAAGGCTGGCCCACCTGAAATTACAGGATCTGCCCGGCATCGGGTATAATATGGGCAACCGACTTCAAAGAGCTGGTATTTCGGATATCCCGTCATTCTGGAATCTTAATCCCAAACATGTCAGGTATATCTGGCGCAGTGTGGAAGGAGAACGTTTCTGGTATGCCCTGCGAGGGATTGAAACCAAAACGGATGATAAACCGCAGAGACGCACGGTTGGCCACAGCCACGTTCTTGCCCCAACAATGCGGCCACTTCATAATGCGCGGCTTGTAGCGCGGCGGTTAACCATGAAAGCAGCAAGCCGCCTTAGAAGACTTGGATATTTCAGTAGCCTTTTCAGTCTTTATGTGCGCTACGATGTTCCAAAAACAGCGGGGAAAAAATATAAATGGCACGGGGATACAAAACTTCCCCTGGCACAGGACAGTTTTTCGTTTCTTAAAGTGCTTAATATCCTGTGGCAGCAAATGATCAGAGAAGATAATCCATCCCGTATCAAACAGGTTTCGGTTAGTTTTTATGGCCTTGTGGCACAGGATAAAATGATGCCTGATATGTTTAAAGAACTTAATGATCCGGTCAGTAAATTACAAAAACGCCATGTCAAGCTTTCCATCGCCATGGATGAGATCAATAAAGTTTATGGACGGGATACCGTAGTTATTGGCACATTGCCAGAAACCATGTCCCGTTTCAGCGGGACAAAAATTGCTTTTACGCGCATTCCCGAAAAAGCCGAATTTCATGAATAATTCTTGAAAGAGGGCCCCCGAGGCCTTACATAAGAAACATTACAGATTGATGACAGAGGGACACCCATGTCTATACCTTTAAAAGCGAATGATACGCTGCCAAAAACCGACCTCCTGAGCGAGATCGAAAGGCTCAGAAAAGAAAAAAATGCAGTAATTCTCGCCCATTATTATCAGGATCCGGAAATTCAGGACCTGGCCGATTTCGTCGGTGACAGCCTTGACCTTTCCCGTAAGGCAGCTGCAACGGACGCGGATGTTATTGTATTCTGCGGTGTTCGTTTTATGGCGGAAGTTGCAAAAATTTTAAGCCCGGATAAAACTGTTGTTCTACCGGATATGGAAGCGGGATGCTCGCTGGAAGATAGCTGTCCGCCGGAGGAGTTTGCTAAATTCAGGGAAAAATATCCGGACCATATCTGCCTTACCTATATTAACTGCTCCGCAGCAGTGAAGGCGCAATCAGATATTATTGTCACATCTTCCAACGCAGAATATATCCTTAATCAAATCCCTAAGGACCAGAAAGTCATGATGGCCCCTGACCGTCATCTTGGCGCATATTTATCCAAAAAAACAGGGCGCGAAATGATTTTTTGGCCGGGAAGCTGTATTGTTCATGAACGGTTTTCTGAAAAGGAACTGATCAAGCTTAAAGCCGAGCATCCAGACGCCCCGGTGACAGCACACCCGGAGTGCCCGGAACATATCCTGCGTCATGCGGATCATGTGGGGTCAACATCTTCGATCCTGAAATTCGTGCTTGATAACCCGGCAGAAAAATTCCTTGTGGCAACAGAACCCGGCATTCTTCATCAGATGCAGAAATCAGCCCCCCATAAAACCTTTATCGGTGCACCCGGTGCGGACGGTAACTGCAACTGTAATAATTGTCCGTATATGGCGCTGAATACATTGGAAAAGCTTTATAGCTGTCTGAACACGCTGGGGCCGGAAATCCATGTGGACGAAGAAACCCGCATCAGGGCGCTTGCACCGCTGAATAAAATGCTGGAAATGTCACCCGCCCAGGCACCGACACCACCCAAAACCGGACGCGCGTTTTGAGTGATCCGCTTTATAAGGAAGAACTCCGTCATTTCATTTCCGCTGTCCTAGATGAGGATGTCGGTAATGGCGATCTGACCACACAGGCAACCATCCCCGCAGATGCCATCCTTAAAGCAGAAATGAATGCCCGCGAAGAAATGGTCATCGCCGGCATTGATATTGCCGCAAGAATAATCCACGCAGTTGATAGTGCCATCAAGCTTGATATTCTGGTCTCTGACGGCATCGAAGTTACCACAGGGAACACACTGATGCGGCTTGAAGGAAACGCACGTAATATCCTGACTGCCGAACGGTCCGCGCTGAATGTTTTACAGCATCTAAGCGGAATAGCCACCCTGACCCGTCGCTATGTCCGGGAAATCGAACATACTAATTGCAAGCTTCTCGATACCCGAAAAACAATCCCGCTTTACCGCAAGCTTGCCAAATATGCCGCGCGCATGGGCGGCGCCGTTAATCATCGTATGCGCCTTGATGACGGGATTTTGATTAAAGACAATCATATTGCTAGTGTCGGTTCAGTTATAAATGCCATTAATGCTGCCAAAAAATATGGCACGTCCGCCAGCACCATCGGCATCACTGTCGAATGCGATACTCTTGATCAGGCCGACCAGGCCGTAAAGGCGGGTGCGGACCGCTTGCTTCTGGATAATATGTCCACTGAAATGCTAAGGCAGGCCGTTGCAGAATACAGCGGTAAAGTAAAGCTTGAAGCATCCGGTGGCGTAACACTGGAAACCATTAAAGCGATCGCTGAAACCGGTGTTGATTATATATCCGTAGGCCGGATCACACAGTCCGCCCCTGCCATTGATATTGGGCTTGACTATATTGTTTAAAATGGCATAGTCGCCACATATTCAGTATCCAGTTTCTTCGAATTGGTCCAATTTTCTGAATTGGAATGACTTATCCTGAATATTGTTTAGGTGAGGTAATTTTCCATGACACTCGCTCAATCAAATTTATTATTATTATTTACCGCGGCCATTTGGGGTGGAAGTTTTGTTATTCAGAAAATGGCAATGGATAGTATGGATCCATTCATCTATAACGCGCTGCGCTTTTTCGTGGCGGGCCTCTGTCTTATCCCCATTCGATATTTCAGACGCGGCAATATCGCCATCATGAAAGACAGCGAAAATCACCATATGCTGATAAGTACTTTTGCCGCCGGCACAATAATGTTTATTGCCGTTGCTTTTCAACAAATTGGTATTAAGGATACAACCGTTTCGAACGCAGGGTTTATCACCGGGTTATATATTGTATTTGTTCCCATCATCGGCATTTTTGTTGGCCACCGTTACAAACATGGTATCTGGATTGCGATTGCCATTGCCAGCATCGGCCTTTATTTCCTTTCCGGTATGGATGGTTTTTATATGAAACAGGGCGATTTGTTCATCCTTATCAGCGCCATTTGCTGGGCAATGCATCTTATTGTGATTGATCATATATCACATCGGCATCATCCAGTTGCTTTTGCCATTAGACAATTTTTTGTCTGCGCTGCATTAAGTCTGATTGCCGCTATTGTTACCGATGAAAAAATTATAATCACATCCACCACTGAATGGAGCTATATACTTGCGAGTGGCATGGTGGCAATTGCAATGGGATATACATTTCAGATTTATGGACAGAAGGTAACACCACCTTCACAAGCTGCACTCATTTTCAACACAGAAGCGGTTTTTGCCGCGGCAGCCGGATTTTATTTCCTCAATGAAATACTGGGCCCGCAGGCGCTAATCGGATGTGCACTTATGCTTATTGGTACGGTCATGGCACAGTTTTACCCGCCCTTGAATCATCGAACTACTGAACCAAAAACATTACCGTAACGTTAGACGTGCTGACCGCCATTGATATGGATCTCTGCGCCAGTCACATAGTCAGACATTTCAGTGCAAAGGTAATAGATGGTTTTTGCGACCTCTTCAGGCTTGCCCAAACGGCGCATGGGAATATCTGCAACCATATCTTCGGTCCCCGGTGATAGGATTGACGTATCAATTTCACCCGGTGCGATTGCATTAACACGAATGCCATCCGGCCCGAAGTCCGCTGCCATTTCGCGGGTAAGTGATGCAAGCGCCGCTTTCGATGTTGCATATGCCGATCCGGCAAACGGATGAACACGCCCGCCGGCAATGGATGTCACATTGACAATCGCGCCTTTTGCAAGCGCTAGTTCATCATGAAGGCCCCGTGCCAAAAGAATTGGCGCAAAGAAATTGACTTCAAATACCTGCTTCCAGTCATCTTCACTGGTATTTTGGGTATTCATTCGACCGCCATCTTCCAGTTTAGGAGAAATACCCGCGTTATTTACCAGAGCATTCAGCGGTCCACCACCTAGACGTTTTTTAATTTCTGCAATCCCTGCGCGGCGCCCTTCCGGGTCACCCAGATCAATCTGCACATGATCCTCAGGCCCCGCTTCCCAGGGACAGTGTTCTGAAAAAGGATGCCGTGAACAGGTGATAACCCGCCAGCCCGCGCTGGAAAAACGCTTGACAGTCGCGTGACCTATACCGCGGCTCGCCCCGGTAAGGACTATGGTTTTTTTATGATTGGGATTATCGCCCAGAAACTCTTTTCCAGTTAATAACGATTCTTAATATGTGTATGACAGTATCACAGATTGAAAAAGAGTAAACAGAAATTTTAATGAAGATCAGCCTTCACGTGCAACAAAGCTTAGCGCCTGCCTCGCTGTTCTAAGCCCGTGTTTACGCTTTAACGGGGAATTTAAAAAGCGATTGACACTGGCGAGGATCATTTTTTTTGTATCTATATCCTGTAGCCAATCGCAATCCTCCCGTACGGCAGTAAGTACTTTCATCAAATGGCAGGAAATAATAGGTTCCGGTACACCATGATCGATAAGTCTGTTAAATTCTGCTTTAAAAAACTGATCCTGATCATTAACCAGCCAATGGGACACGTTCTGTTCCTGATCAACATAGCTCACATTTCGCCCTGCAAAACAAGCCAACTGCAATAATGCCTGCGGCCAATGTTGTGGGTAGCGGTCACACACTATACGCGCGGCATTTGCAAATGTCAGACCATGGGTAAAATCAAGCCAGCCAATATTATGTTTGATAGCATTCTCCGTCGCAAGATCATATTCAAGATCAAAATGCAGCATATTCCAGGCCAATACCTGATGGACGGCATTAAAAATTTCATCCACATATGCTGACGATTGAAGCATCCTATCCATTATTTTATTTACAGAAAGCCCTTTTAAATCATCAGGTGAAATGAATTTTGTTCCATTCCCATCCCACTTTTCAAGCGCACCCCCATAATGCCTGAATTCAGGGATAAGGTCTTCACGGCTTGTATAAACGAGATGCCTGATCAAACTTAATAAAAGCGGCAGTGTAACAGCCGCACCAACTGGTTTGATCAGTTCACCAACTTTATGAACATAAATAACCGAATGACCAAAATCATTATAATGCGCCAGGGCAGCACTCACCAATGATGGTTCAATATCTTCATATGTTAAACCATCAGCTATAGCCCCTCGTGCCAGTGCAACAGCCTTGTTTTCATCTTCCTGTTCGATTGCATTTTCAAATGCTATCGCATCATAAGGTTCATTGTTTTCTGAAAAAGAATAATGTTTTTCCCGCCTCACATCCCAGGCAATATGGCTTATGATTTCAAGTATTGCTGTTAAGGCTTCCTCATCGCGATCATTCTTTTCAAGCTCATTAGCTAATGCAAGCCAATCTGCTGCCGCCGCAAAAGCATGCCCCATACCATACTCAAAACGATCATAATTACGTTTTA